>JAFGTK010000230.1 GCA_016934135.1 Deltaproteobacteria bacterium
CTGAATGAGACTGTTTGCAAGGCATTCCTGTGCAATTTCTGTTGCAGTTTCCCGCGATAACGATCCTTTGAGAAGGTAGGCCCTGGCTGAATAAACCGGGATATTGCTGCCGGTTATGAGTTTCAGTGCATATTGTGCACTGTGGCCGACATTATCCGTAACCCCGGGTTTGAAGCCAACCTCAATATACCAGTCAAAATAGGTTGACAGGGGCTTGTTAACTGCAACATTCTGTATAACCGGGTCGCAGAATGCCTCGGTTATACACTCATCATCGAGTTTTTCACTGTCTATTGTGTAGATATCCGTACAGGTGATCTGCGTGTCTTTCGGTAGATTCTCAAATGCATGCAGGATCTGGCGTTTTGTTCGTTGACCACGCGCGTCGAAGAGACCGGGCTTCAATCCGACCTCGATTCGGTAGGGCATCTATTTACCCCTTTTCCTCGATGTATACACTTGGTGTTCCTTCAAGGCTTTCGCGTTCGGATTTGCATTTTACACACAGCGTAGCAAACGGCATGACCTTGAGCCTGCCCACAGGAATGCTTTCTTCACAATCCTCACAGTAACCGTATTCACCTTGTTCGATCTTGGCCAGTGCGCTTTCGATCTGATCCAGTTTCTGACGTTCACGGGTAGTGAGCAACAGATTGAATTCCCTTGACTGCTCGAGATCTGCATCGTCAAAGATATCACCGATCTCTCTCTGCTCTGACATGTCGTTTGATTTGATTCTTTCATCAAGATTTTGAAGGATCTCCCGTTTCATCTCAACCAAGATCTCCTTGATTTCCAGGAGTTCATTTTTTCTCAGCATTCTGGCCTCCATGATCTCTTTAAAAGTAGGCTACTTATACTGATAAAATTTCTCATGTCAATAAGTAAAATGACCTTTGATCTGATAAAGTGCGTTTTACTTAAGGAATATTTCGAAATATTACGAAATTATGAGCAGTTCGCTCTTCCAGGATGGTTTTTTCACCAGGATCCCTCAAATATCTCACACTCTATGTAATCTCCCTCATGCACAATTGTCGTGTCTTTGGATACGACAATAAAACAGTTACCCCTCGCCATTGAAGAAAGAATGCCTGATCCCTGTGGGCCTGTAGGGCTTACGATGAGATCCGGCCCCTTTTTTTCGATCATGCCCCGTACATATTCCGGTCTGTCCCCCTTGCTTTTTATCTCCGAGACAAGTTTTGCGCAGACAACAGGGAGAAGAAGGTTGGCTGCGCCCATCATTTTAAGCACTGCAGGCCTGGCAAATTGGTAGAACGAAGTCATTGTAGAGACAGGATTTCCTGGAAGTCCTATGGCGGGTATATTGGAGATAGTGCCGAAAGCAAGCGGTCTGCCAGGCTTCATCTCAACCTTCCAGAATTCCATTGAATTGCCGCCCTGTGACATTACATCCTTAACCATATCATAATCGCCCATGGATACTCCGCCCGATGTCAGAATAAGATCGGCCTTTTTTGCCATGGATAGTTTTTGGGCAAGGTCTTTGCGGTTGTCACGTGCAACACCGAGATATAATGGGATACCGCCTGCTTCACGAATCAGGCTGATAAGGGTATATGAGTTTGATGAAGAGATTTTTTCCTGAGAGAGCGTTTCGTCCAGATCAGCGATTTCGTCTCCTGTTGCAAGGACTGCAACGACAGGACGCTGATGGCAGGGCACCAGGATGCGCCTGATGGAGGCAAGTATGCCGATTTGAGCCGGGCCTATGCGTGAACCTTTGCGCAGGACCGTATCCCCGGCCTTGATATCTTCTCCCTTGAATCTGATATGCTGATGGATTTTCGGGACCTTATTGGCAGTAACATATTGTGCCTGTTCGCTGGTGTCTTCCCTCATTATTACAGCATCAGCCCCGGGCGGAATAGGTGCCCCGGTCATTATCTTGACAGATGCGCCCTTTTCAAAAGGGCCTTTCGGGCTCGATCCGGCCGGAAGTTCATATGCGATTTTCAGCAACCTTCCTTTCTCAGTGACATCCGCACAGTGAACTGCATATCCGTCCATTGCCGAGTTGTCACAGGGTGGGATATCGAAATTCGATACAATGTCTGTTGCGAGATACCTTCCAAGGGCATCCTCCAGATATACAATCTGCTGAGGCAGGGCTTCGATGCTGCCTAAAATGATATCCCTTGCCTGTTTTACCGAGATCATAAGGTTTTATCCCTTTTATTTTATATCATCCTATCCTATTGCACGCATTACTGGAAGTCAAGATTCTAAGGTGTTTCGTCGATAGTACAGGCTATGGAAGAAAAGAATATTCTTGCGGCACTGGACATTGAACTGCAGAAGGTGAGTTTCCTTAAGGGGAGCATGTCAATTGTAGTTATCCCCGAGAAATATGCTGATAAGGCCCTTGGGTATAAAAGAGCAGTAGATACGGTCCTTCGCTACAAGGAGTATCTTGTTATTGGCTTATTCGGAATGGATGCTGACCAGGCATCAGGGCTTTTCCTTTCCATACCGAAGGGTATAGCAGTGTATCCCCATGACGGCAATGACATTGCCTCGCTCTTTTTCGAGGCAACGGAGAGACTTCAGGAAATGGGCGGTTCTCCATGGGTAAAACGTCTCTGGGACAGTATAAAGGAAACAAATGCCATGGAGAGACAGGAGGATCCGGAAAGTCGTTTTATTTCCGCATCGTTCTACCAGTTTCTCTCTCTTCTGGCCTCTCATCCTCATGAACTGGCCCGGATAACGGCTGATATGAAAGAAACGGACCGGCACTGGGTGAAGGATTATCTGCCGCATGGCCTTGCTCAGTCTCTGGACAATGATACCTGCAGCCAGGGAGAACAGGTCACGGATCTTCTGGAGAAGTGGCAGTATAAGGAAAAGATGGATCTCAAGCAGGACAAAGGAAAAAAAACCCTGCGGAAATTTCGTAATATAGAGCATTTTTTTACCTTGCCTTCCATATCGCAGGAGATCATTGATCTCGCCAGCGATTCTCTGCTGGCTGCTTCAAGGATGGCACGGATCATAGAGAAAGATCCGGTACTCACATCCCGTCTGCTTAAGGTCGTTAATTCAGCGTTTTATGGATTTCACCGGCAGATCGATTCAGTTGAGCATGCAATAGTGATTCTAGGCAACGAAGAGGTGGTAAATCTTGCCTTTTCCATTGCCATACACAAAATCCTTGAAACCATATCTCCGGATCACGCCGAGAAACTGTGGGAACACAGCCTCATTGTTGCACACCTCTCACAATGGCTAGGCCCTTTCCTGGGATACAGGATCAAAGATAAGATCTATACTGTAGGTCTGCTTCATGATTTCGGGAAGATCGTTTTTCTTCAGAGAGGACATTTTATCAGTGATTCAGGCAGACCATCTTCACTTGACGATCTGGCAAACGAAGAAATGGATTCCGGGCTATCACATGCTGAAATGGGCGCATATGTTGCCGAGAGATGGAATCTTCCTTCAGGTATAGTCGATGCCCTTCAATGCCACCACCTGCCGGGAAAGGCAAAGGATACAGCCCTTGCAGTAACAGTACATCTGGCTGATGTCATTGCCCACACCGGCAGCATTCATATGGACATGGTCAATAATGCCGCAGTAAGGTACTTATCTCAGCGCAAAGGACCGCCGCTGTCACAGGACATGGTCTCAAAGGCGTATCAGGAGACTATTTCCAGGGTTAAACAGGTATTGGAAGTATAGGATGGAACGCGATATCGAAGCCCTTCTAAAGCAGCGTATCGTATCTCTGGAAGAGGGATACGAACATAAAATAGCCGAACTTTCATTGTTGAAGGAACTCGGTGAAACCCTCAAAGGGGCGAGTCTGTCCCACTGGAACCAGCTCTTTCTGCGCCAACTCGATATCATCAAAAAGGCAACAGGGATATTCAGTGTCTCGGTAATGCTTATAGACGATGAGACCCAAAGGCTCTATATCGTCAGTGCGTCCATGCAGGGCGAGACCCCGAAGCGTCCACCTATTCTTCTGAAAAAGGGAGAGGGTATTGCGGGAAGGGTGTTTGAATCCTCCAGGACCCTGTATATTCCGGATGTAACTAAAGATCCGAACTTTTCCGATCGCGGAACGAATCAGAGGGGATCTCTTGCCTGTGTTCCTATTGTGTCCGAAGGTACGTGCATCGGTGTGATCAACTTCAGGGATAATATAACCAGCTCTTTCGGCCCCAATGACCTGAGATTTTTTGAACTTATAGCTGATCAGCTCTCGATTACCGCTTCTCTTGTCCGTACTTATCAGGATCTGCTGGATCTGGAGAAAAAAAGGATTAATCTTGGCAGATATTTTTCTCCGGGGCTTGCCGAGCATCTTGTTGCGGACGACCGGATGACCGGTCTTGGCGGGCAGCGTAAACTGGTGAGCGTGGTGTTTGCAGACATAACAGGCTTTACCTCTCTTGTGGAAATCAATGCAGTAGAGGATGTTGTAGAGGTCCTCAACCGTTTCTTTGAGACAGTGGTACCCGTGATCTTCAAACACGGCGGCATGCTGGACAAGTTCCTCGGTGACGGGGTCATGGCTATTTTCGGTATCCCGGATTCCGATGATCTTGACCCGATAAAGGCCATCCAGTGCGGAGTGGATATTCAGAAGAGCATGCAGGACCTGAAAGAACGGCTCAAAGCAGATGGACTATTCCCCATAGATGTCGGCATCGGCATTGCCTCCGGTGTTGTTCTTGCCGGCAATATCGGCACAAAGAACCAGATGAACTATACGGTTATCGGGGAACCGGTAAACCTGGCTCAGAGACTTGAATCCATCAGCAAACCGGGAGAAATCATTATAGCAAATATTACCAGAGACATGATACCTCAAGGCCTGGATCCCGGTGTTGAATTCGAACCGATGGGGGCAATTCAGGTTAAGGGATTTTCCAGAGATGTCAGTCCGCTGAGAATATTATATTGATACATGCAATAATAATATAGGGTTAGAAGCCTTTCATTGTGTGCTTTAATTTGTATTGAAAAATGAACCGTCATTCAGAATTGCCTTGACATCGTTCTCTCAGAAAGAGTATATCTACCCATTGATCAAAACAGCACAAACCCGAAGGTTCAAAGGGTTCGAGCTGTCCATAGGCAAGGCGACGTTAAAACACGACGTTTATAGACTAAGTAAGGAGGAAAATATGGATTTGAGAGATGCCTATTTTGTAGATGGCGTTCGTACATGGTTCGGCAAATCAAGGCCGGATGGGTTTTACTGGACCACCCGTGCTGACGACATGGTGAACAAAGTCATGAGGGAACTCATGAGGAGAAACCCCGACGTCCCCTGGGACCAGGTAGACGACAACATCTGGGGTGCAACCACCCAGTCAGGCGACCAGGGAAC
>JAFGTK010000231.1 GCA_016934135.1 Deltaproteobacteria bacterium
ATAACGAAGTGCCTCGCGGAAGTTCGGTGCACCTATGGGTGTGACCATGAACTCCTGAAGATCTACATTGTTGTCCGCGTGTTTACCGCCGTTGATGATGTTCATCTGAGGTACAGGCAGTTCCCTGGCAAAGGCCCCGCCTAAATAGCGGTATAAAGGCAGACCCATGAAAACAGATGCAGCGCGGGCCGCAGCTACCGATACACCTGTTGTTGCATTTGCTCCCAGTTTTGATTTGTTGGGTGTTTCATCGATCTCCAAGAGCATGGTGTCGATACCCAACTGGTCGAGTACGTCCATGCCGATGAGTCGCGGGGCAATCTTCTTGTTTACGTTTTCCACAGCCTTGAGTGTGCCTTTTCCCCTGTATCGCTTCTCGTCTCCATCACGCAGTTCAACAGCCTCATTCTGGCCGGTTGAAGCACCTGAAGGGACAGAAGCCCTTCCCATATCTCCGGTGGAAAGATAGATGTCTACCTCGACGGTGGGATTTCCCCGTGAATCCAGAATTTCTCTTGCAACAACATCGACTATCTCACTCATATGTATCCCCCTCTTAAAGAATCTATTGTTTAACTCTCTTGCTGCTGTTTTTGCCCTACAATGACACAGACAAGCCCCTTTGTGCGGAACGCTCCGGCCAAGCTCTGTGCCTTCTTAAGCGATTGAAAAGCACCGAGACGAACCCTGTAGAATTGTCTGCCCTGTATTGTTGTTTCTTCAATACTTGGCGAGTAACCGATGCTTGTTAGTTTGTCTGCCATTGTCACGGCATTGCGCCTTTCCGTAAATGCACCGAACTGTAAGATGTAGTTGTATGTGTAAGTGCGAGGAGTTTGTATCACTTGAACGTGTACCTTGGCAAGACCTTCTTGAACCATATCGAGCTGTTTCGCTGCACCATATGACATATCAATAATACGCCGGCCTACAAACGGACCCCTGTCATTTATGGGTACATCGACACGGCGGCCGTTATCCAGGTTGGTCACTCGAACAAGGGTGCCCAGAGGCAGCGTTTTGTGAGCTGCGCTCAGGCCGTGCATATCATATATCTCTCCGGATGCTGTGGGCCTGCCGTGAAAATCCTTTCCATACCATGAGGCTGTGCCTACCTGTTGCCAGGCAGTAGAGGAAGTGTTCATATGAGAGCACCCGCAAAAGAGTGCAGAAATCATGAAAATAGAAAATATAAGATTCCTAATCCTCAAGATATGCCTCTATATCCCGGATCATGCGTTCAAGACCCTTGCTGTCGGAAAGGTTATTGCGCTCATCAATAAGATCTTTTTTCCTGAAGGTGTCGAGAGCACCTTTGTATACCGGCAGGCACAGTGCCTCATAACGTTTTATCTCACCCTTTTTATACATCCTTGAGGCAAAACGGTTTATCTCCTTGAGAGGGTCCTTCTTTCCCAGTTTCTTTTCCTTCTGAAGGTATTTTGCTGTACAAAGATAGGATTCAAGATAGTTTTCAATGAGTCCGTCGAACATCCTTGCAATACCTCTGCTGTCCTCTCGGATTGAATATATACCCTTTGAATGTTGTATGATCTGTTTATCCAGCATATACTGCTGGGCTGCCTTAAAGCTTTCCATGTCCAGGATGAATTCGTTTTCAAGCAGTGCTGCAAGAATCTGCACCTGATCTCTGTAGGTCTTTTCGTCAATGCCGGAGTCATACTTGAGAAGAACATTGCATATAAGAGATGCAGGCACAAAGAAGTTCAGGATGGTGTTCTTGTAATATTCAAGATGAATCCGCGCTTCGCCCTCCGCTATGACGAGATTGGGGTCGTCATCGTTTTCTCCCTCGTCAATACTCACGAGTTTCTTCTCCTTGAGAAGGGCAAAGGCTTCGGTATAGGCATCATCCAGATTGGACAGAGATGATGCGAGATTGCACTGAAGATATGCGAGATGGTCTGTAAAGAGACGGAACCCTTCCAGTAAGGCATGTTCCTCCATTGCCGAGGCCTGGCTTGTCATCACGCATGACATTATGGAAAACGGTGTTGCAACGGTCTGCTGATAGATAGACGAGATTATCTTTTTCGCAAAGACATCATAGAGGGTTTCCCGCTGATCGCTGTCCATATGGGAAAAGAGCGTTTTGCCCTTCATGAAGCTGTTGAGTGAGATGGGCTCGGCAAAGCGGATATAGACCTTTCCATAACGGTTTTTCAAGACCTTTCCGGCCTTGAGCAACTGCCAGAAATTTTCCTTTTCTTTGGGGTCGCCTTTCATCTCACGTATATAAGAACTTTCTTCCACTACAGTGTCATAACCCATGTAGACGGGGACAAAAGACACATCACGGCTCACTCCCGATTCCCAGCCCTGGATGATCATGGAAAGCAGGCCTTTCTTAGGGAGCATGAGTTTGCCAGATCTGCTGCGGGAGCCTTCTATGAAGAATTCCAATGGGATTCTCTCCTGCAGAATGGTGCGTACATAGGCTGCAAATGTTTGTGCATAGAGAGGGTTGTCCTTGAATGTACGTTTCATGAAAAAGGCACCGCCTCTTCGCAGCAGTGATCCTATGGGGAAAAAGGCGAGATTGATGCCCGCGGCGATCACGGGTACACTCATCCAGTTTTGAAAGAGAGTGTAGGACAAGATGAGATAGTCTAGATGACTTTTATGGCATGGTACATAAACCAACGAGCCATTTCTCGCCATCTCTTTTACCTTCTGTATCCCTTCGGCGTTGATATCCAGGCCGTCGTAGATGTTGTTGAATATCCATGAAAGCGATTTGCTGAGGAAATTGATGATGGATGGGGAGAGGTCGGAGGCGATCTGATCGAGATGTTTGTAGACAGTTCGCTCGATATTTTCTTTGCTTTTGCTGGTTTCCTGTGCAAATGAACTCATGAATGATTGCAGGATAGGGTCCTTGGTGGTCTTTTTGATGATGAATGACCGTTCCCTGATTGGCGCTCCGGAGATATTCCTTCCGAGGACAGCAAGCCGCTGCAGGAGGTCGTTTTTGATTTCTGCAGCAATCTCTTCATAAAACTTCGACTCACTGAGGGCATGCCGGATTACCTCTTTCAGATTTATAGGTTCTCCATGTTCGATGAAACCGTGTTCCTGCCCCCTGATAAGGGTAAGCAGCTTTCTGAGCCCTAAAACCTTTGTTTTCTCTTCCTTTGTTGAATCCTTTACCTTGAGAGGTGCGCGTGTATAGATCAGTCTTTGCGGCACGATATATATAGGCGTTTCAATATCACGCTGAATCTTCAGTAGTTCAAGGATCGGATCGAAATGAGAGCTTCCCGGTTTATTATCGAGAAACAGCAGGGATGCATTATCATTTTCCTGCATGAACTTCTGGTAGAAGTTGTTTTCAAACGGGGAAGCTGTATGGGACAGGAGAGAGCGAAGGATTGAAAAGAGTCTTCGGGCAGGCTGGTAAAAGAGATACTTTTCGTGAAATATTATTCTAGGTGCTGGGAGACCTTCTTTATTGAAACGGTAATTTATCAGCAGGGCATCGATTGTGCTTTTCGTGCTTTGCGCATAGACGATATGCCCCTTTTCGCACAGTGATGATATGGACTCTTTAAACAGTGCAGGTATATTCATCGGCGAAAAAAGCCGTTTCATCAAAGGATGCAGAACAGGCCCGTACTCTCCTTCCAGCAAATAGAGATAATCTTTTCTTTTCTTTGTCATGGGCAAAAGATTATAGACCAAGCCGTGTTTATAAGGAAGATTATTTTTGTGTTGAGTCTGCAGGAAGATGCAGAGCCGGTCTAGGAAAAAACATGCTGATTTTTCTGAAAATAACTGACAATATTTGCGATATCGTGTTTGTTGATAGCCGGGCATCCCTTAAGATCTTCTTCAGTGATTTTAGCCAGATCCGGGATATCTGACACATGCATGAGTATTGCCCGTGCCTTTTTAGGGCCGATGCCGGGTATATTCTCCATACGGGAGGATCCGGAACGCTTACGGAGATGCCGATGATATCTGAGTGCAAAACGATGCGCCTCATCGCGTATCCTCTGCAGAACCCGTAATGCCCGGCTGTGTCTGGATAACAGAATAGGGGTTTTCCTTCCAGGCATGAAAAACCTGTCAGTCTTTGTTCCCCTTGCTTTGGCAATGGCAACCACAGGTATGGATGCCATGCCGAGACCATCAAGAACGTTCATGCAGATATTCAGCTGGCCTTTGCCGCCGTCGATCACTATTAGATCGGGTTTGGCCTCATCCGTGCTTAGTCTCCGCTTTAAAACCTGTTCCATCATGGCAAAATCATCCTGGCCGTGTATATCATTGATTCTGTAGTGGCGATAAAGGGATTTGTCCGGCTCAGCCGCAATAAATACTGCTCTGGATGCCGTGGAATATGCACCCTGTATGTTCGATATATCGTAGCATTCCATGCGGTAGGGGATTACACTCAGGTGGAGAAGCCGGGCAATATCATCCAGGACCGAAGAATCACTGATGCTCAGGTAGTGTTCGGCGTTGTCACGGGCCATGCCGGTCCACTGCTTCGGCCTGCCCCTCATGGCCTTTCTGATGGTTACCGTGCTGCCGCGCATATCGGTTAAAATCTGTTCCAGTTCCGATTTTTCTTCAGGAATGATATCTGTGTATATCATTGCGGGAATACTGGGTGTTCGAAGGTAGAACTGAAGCATGGCTTTGGATATGAAGTCTTCGTCACCACCGGGATCGATGGTAAGATTCGTGCTGTCTGTCATGATCCCCTTTGTGATATGCAACACGGTGATCCGGATGCCCTTCGGGTGGTTACATGTCCCGAAAACATCTGTGTCCGCGACAGCATTGCTCACCACAATCTGAGGGATGAGCGTGTTTTTGATTGCAGAGATCTGGTCGCGTATCCTGGCAGCCGCCTCATAGTTCAGCCTTTCGGATTCAGCATTCATGCGCGTATGGAGGCCCTGCTCCAGGTTCTTGTTCTTTCCTTCCAGGAAGGACACCAGGTCCTGTACCAGGGCGGAGTATTCATTCCTGGAGATCCTGCCGACGCATGGTGCTGCGCAGGTCCCTATCTGATAATAGATGCAGGGGCGGGTTCTGTTCTTGAATACGGTATCCTTACACCTGCGTATGGGGAATATTCTGCCTATTGCGCTCAGCGTCTTTCTGGTCGCCTGTGCCGAGGAATAGGGGCCGAAATAATGGGAACCATCCTTGAGTATCTTCCGCGTAATATAGATGCCCGGCCAGTCGACACCTGTTGTAACCTTTATGCGTACATAGGTCTTGTCATCCTTGAGATCGATGTTGAATTTCGGCTTATGAGCCTTTATCAGCTGGTTCTCGAGAAGCAGGGCCTCCGTTTCATTCCTGGTAAGGATGAAGTCTACAGATTCGGTATTACTGACGATATGGCCTGCATATGGCCTTGTATCACGGCCGAGATAAGACGCAAGGCGGTTCCTGATGTCTTTTGCCTTGCCGATATAGATTATCTGTCCATGGGAATTCTTAAGAATATATACGCCGGTAGCACGGGGCAGCTTGTCTATGACGTCGGCTCGAAGTCCCATTACCATACCATAGCATTTTATAAAGATAGTATCCAGAGGTACCAGACGTGAAATCATGAAATATTTCTGAGCATGAAA
>JAFGTK010000232.1 GCA_016934135.1 Deltaproteobacteria bacterium
GATCGCAATGGATGAGGGTTTACGGTTTGCTATCCGTGAGGGTGGCAGGACCGTCGCTTCAGGCGTAATCGTTAAGGTTATAGAATAGGGTCTGTTCAATGAGAGATAATATTACACTAGCATGCAGCGATTGTAAAAGGCGCAACTACATGTCCACGAGAAACAAGAAGAAAACCACGGACAAGCTGGAGATAAAAAAATATTGTCCGTTCTGTCGTGTTCACACCCTACATAAGGAAACAAAATAATTTTCGTGCAGGCCAGTAGCTCTAATTGGCAGAGCGCCGGACTCCAAATCCGGATGCTGGGGGTTCGAGTCCCTCCTGGCCTGCCAGTTTGGTAGGTATATGGAAAAAATACAGAGGTTCCTAAAAGAAGTCAGGGCTGAAATGAACAAGGTTACCTGGACAGGCAGGAAAGAGATCGTAAGCGGTACGGTCGCTGTTCTTGTTTTAAGCGGGATCGTTTCGATGTTTCTTTGGGTCATCGATTTCGGCCTTTCCCAGGTAATCCGGCTCGTGTTAAGTTGAGACGGATATGGAAGAACATAAGTGGTATGTAGTTCATACTCATTCGAATTATGAGTTCAAGGCTAAGAAATCCCTGGAAGAAAGGGTAAAGGCCTACAATGTAGAGGATTATTTTTCCGGAATACTCGTGCCTTCAGAGCAGATCAAAAAATCACCGCAAGGAAAGAAGAAGGGGGCAAACAGAAAGTATTTTCCGGGATATATCCTGGTAAAGATGATTCTGACCGACAAGACGTGGCATGTCGTAATGAATACACCAAAGGTAACAGGATTTGTCGGTGGAAGAACCTCGCCATCAACCATCCCTGATGAGGAAGTCGAGACGCTCAAGGCACAGCTTGAAGAGGGCGTGGAAGGCAAGGCATATAAGTGTGAGTTTTCCATCGGTGATGAGGTCACGGTTAATGAGGGACCATTCCAGAACTTCAGCGGAGTGGTTGATGATACCAAGCCTGACAAGGGAAAGGTCAGGGTATTGGTCAGCATCTTTGGAAGATCGACTCCTGTTGAATTAAACTTTGATCAGATTACCAAGAAATAGATCTAAGGGGTAACATATGGCTAAACAATTAATGGCGAAAATCAAGATTCATATACCCGCAGGCGAAGCGAAACCTTCACCTCCTGTCGGGCCTGCACTGGGGCAGCATGGTGTTAATATTATGGAATTCTGCAAGGCATTTAACGCTGCAACAGAAAAGCAGAAGGGATATAAGATACCTGTACAGATTTCCGTATATAAAGATCGCTCCTTCAGCTTTATCACGAAAAGTCCTCCAGCCTCTACATTGCTGCTCAAGGCGGCCGGTATAGCGAGTGGGTCATCGACTCCCAATCTGGATAAAGTAGCAAAGCTCACAACTGACCAGGTCAAAGAGATTGCCACCCAGAAAATGAGAGATTTGAATACTGAAGATATGGACATGGCAGTGAGAATAATCGCCGGTACTGCTCGGAGCATGGGAATAGAAATTGTTGACTGAAGGAGATGTATCAATGGCGAAAAGTGGCAAGAAATATGTTGAGGTCAGGAAAAAGATAGACTCTCAGAAAAAATATACCTTTGATGATGCGCTGGTTATCGTGCTGGACAATGCATATGCAAAGTTTGATGAAAGTGTCGATGTAGCCCTGAGGCTCGGTGTCGATCCCAGGCATGCAGATCAGATGGTAAGAGGCTCCATCGTTCTTCCCCATGGTACGGGCAAAACCACGAGGGTCCTTGTCTTTGCAAAAGGTGAAAAAGAAAAAGAGGCTCTCGATGCCGGTGCGGATTATGCCGGAGCAGAGGAGATTGCCGAGAAGATACAAGGCGGCTGGCTGGACTTTGATAAGGTGATAGCCACCCCGGATCTGATGGGGGTTGTCGGAAAACTGGGTCGTATTCTCGGCCCGAGAGGCATGATGCCGAATCCGAAACTGGGCACTGTTACGTTCGATGTTGAAAAGGCCGTTGAAGAGATGAAGGCGGGCCGTGTAGACTTCCGTGTCGACAAGGTAGGCGTTCTTCATTGTTCGGTCGGCAAGGTTTCTTTCGGCAAGGAAAAACTGGCCGACAATATCAAGGCACTGCTCGAAATGATCATGAAGCTCAAGCCATCCTCCAGCAAAGGCACCTATCTGAAGAGTGTTGCGGTATCGAGTACCATGGGTCCTGGTGTAAAAGTAGACCCAGTTGAGGTTTCTTTATTACTGAAGTAAAAAAACATCCTGGTCAAAGACAGCGGGTGTGCGCACAGATGCGTACTTAATGTATGCCCGCCGAGATCTGGGAGTCCCCTAGGCACCCTTTGACAGGATAAATCTCAAAAAGAAAGGGGTGAGGTATTTAAGTTGAGAAAAGATGAAAAACATGAACTGGTGAAGCAGTTGCACGACGAGCTGGGAGAATCTCAGGCAGTATTTGTTACCGATTACATCGGTCTGAATGTCGAGAAGATTACCCGGCTGAGGAAAAGTATCAAGAGTTCAGGAGGATCGTTCAGGATAGTTAAGAACACACTTCTGCGCAGGGCAGCGCAGGATACTCCTGCCGGCATCATTGAAAAACTTTTCGTCGGACCGACTGCCATAGCCATGGCCAAAGGTGACCCTCTCGGAGTTGCAAAAGCCTTGGTGGATTTTGCCAAGGACAATGAACAGCTCGATGTTCAGGGTGGGATACTGGGTACGCAGGTGCTGGATTTAAGCGCAATCCAAGCTCTTGCCAAGATGCCGAGCAAGGAAGTTCTTATTGCAAAGATGCTCGGTTCCATGAATGCCCCGGTAACAAACTTTGTCGGGGTGCTGGCTGCAATGTTGCGGCAGATCGTTTATGTATTGAAAGCAATTGAAAACCAAAAGAAGCAAGGAGAATAACAATGGCAGATATTACACGTGAAGATGTGGTTAAATTCATAGAAAATATGACCGTGCTCGAGCTCGCAGAGCTTGTCAAGGAACTGGAAGATAAATTCGGAGTAAGCGCTGCTGCACCTGTTGCCGCAATGGCGGCTGTACCTGGCGGAGCAGCCCCTGCTGCAGAGGCTGCAGAGGAGAAAACAGAGTTCGACGTCATACTCAAGGACGTAGGCGCACAGAAGATCCAGGTCATCAAAGTCGTACGCGCACTTACCGATCTCGGTCTCAAGGAAGCAAAAGAAGCAGTTGAGGGAGCACCCAAGGCAATCAAGGAAGGCATCTCAAAAGAGGATGCCGAGGATGCCAAAAAGAAACTCGAAGAAGTGGGCGCTACAGTAGAAATAAAGTAGCATCAGGTAGAAAAACCGGTCAATTGGGGTTGATCTTGATCAGCCCCTTTCTTCTATTTATTATAGAGAAATAGAGAAAAGACAACCGATAAAGGAAAACCAAAAATGATCGAAGAAATCCTTTTGAATCCACAGGTAAGGCGCAAGAGTTTTGCAAAGAGGCAGGATATTATTGATATCCCCGATCTGGTGGAGTTGCCCAAGAAATCCTACAGCACCTTTTTGCAGAAAGATATCCCACCTGAGAAGAGGGAGGACATTGGTCTTCAGACAGTGTTTAAATCAGTTTTTCCCATCAAGGATTTTAACGAGGATGCATCTCTGGAATTTGTTGATTACCGTCTTGGCGATCCCAAATATGATATGGACGAATGCATTCAGAAAGGTCTCACATATGCTGCTGCTGTAACCCTGAAGGTGCGTCTTGTAGTCTGGGACCGGGATGAAGAAACCGGAACCCAGAGCATCCGGGACATCAAGGAGCAGGAAGTGTATTTCGGTGAATTGCCCCTGATGACCCCGAGTTCGACATTCATCATCAATGGAACGGAAAGGGTCATTGTAAATCAGCTGCACCGCTCCCCGGGCATTTTCTTTGACAAGACCAGTGCACGTGCACAGTCAGGAGGCCGGGTACTCCATTCCGCCAGGATTATCCCCGCCAGGGGTTCCTGGATAGACCTTGACTTCGATGCAAAAGGCATTCTGTACCTTCGAATAGACAGAAGACGCAAGATGCCTGTCACCACGCTTCTCAAGGCAATGGGATTCTCCAACCAGGAGATCCTGTCCATATACTATCCGAAGCATCGATATGAGTTTGATGGTGAAACGGTTCTCAAACACCTTGATATTGAATATCTCGTCGGGCTCAAGGCGGAAACCGATATCAGGGTAAAAGGTTCTGATGAAGTCGTTGTCAAGCAGGGAAGAAAGATTACCGCCAAGGTCGTAAAGAAACTGAAAGAAGAGGTACTGGAACCCATTGTTACGGATGAAAGTGACCTGCTGGGAAAGATTCTTGCCAGTGACGTTGTAAATGTCGAGACAGGAGAGATTATTGCAGAGGCCAACCAGGAGATTACCGATGAGACCCTGGAAAAGATCCATGCCGCTCAGATAAGCACCTTGTCAACGATCTTCTATGACGAGGTGAACTACAGTTCTTCCCTGACTAAGACCCTGGCGCTTGACAAGGTGGATACGACCGAAGAGGCCATTATTGAGATATACCGCAGGCTGCGCCCCTCGAATCCTCCGACCCTGGAGATTGCAACGCATTTCTTCGAGAACCTGTTCTTTAATTCATCATATTATGATCTTTCCCGTGTCGGAAGGATGAAGATCAATCAGAAACTGGGGATAAGTGTCGAGGAAGCGCCGATCGATCATACGGTCCTGAGGAACGAGGATATCCTCTTTACCGTTAAATACCTTCTTGAACTGCGCGACGGTGTTGCCGGACGGACTGTGGATGATATCGACCATATGTCGAACAGAAGGGTCCGTTCAGTAGGTGAATTGCTTGAGAATCAGTACAGGATAGGACTTGTAAGGATGGAGAGGGCCATTAAGGAACGTATGAGCCTTCAGGATGTTGAGACCATGATGCCCAACAATCTTATCAATCCAAAACCCGTAAGTGCGGTGATCAGAGAGTTCTTCGGATCAGGCCAGCTCAGCCAGTTCATGGACCAGACGAATCCGCTGTCAGCCATTACCCATAAAAGAAGACTTTCCGCACTCGGTCCCGGCGGTCTCACCAGAGAACGGGCTGTATTCGAGGTTCGCGACGTACATCCATCCCACTACGGCAGGGTATGTCCCATTGAAACCCCTGAAGGACCGAATATCGGTCTGATTGTTTCCCTCAGCACCTATGCACGGGTAAATGAATTCGGTTTTATCGAGACACCGTATTACGAGGTAAAAGACGGGGTCGTCACCAGCAAGATACGATATCTGAGCGCTATCGAGGAAGACGAAGAGATAATTGTCCAGGCAACCGAGCCGCTCGACAAGAAGGACAGGATCATTGCCGACTTGGTGCGGGTAAGGGTTCGAAACGGTGAATACGGCACGGTAACCAGGGAACAGGTCACCATGATGGACGTTGC
>JAFGTK010000233.1 GCA_016934135.1 Deltaproteobacteria bacterium
CGGTGGCTGTCGATGTAGTCGAAATATGCCGAGAAGGTCTCATTCAGCTTTGCTTCCCTGTCCCCCCGGTCCCATATGTTTACCATCTCTCTGAGCTTTTTGATGCGGTCGCGGAAGTCTTCGAAATTGTGCCTGGTGATCTGTGCAAAGAGGTCTCGCTTGTCCGTGAAGTAGTTATAGAATGTGCCGGCAGACATACCCGCGCTCTTGACAATATCCATGACCTGGGTGTTGTGATATCCCCTCTGGCTGAACAGTTCCTCTGCAGCCTCGATAATCACCTCTTTGGTATACTGTTTCTTTTTTTCAGCAAGCTTGGACATGTTTTGTAATCCTTTATAACGGCGCCAGGTACCCGGGCGCCGGGCTCTGGTGAAAGGAATGTTCCTCTTCTACCCAGTGCCTAATGCCTAACGCCTAGTGTCTTTGTTTTGCTCAGATCCCGAACTTCCTTCGCATCCTTTTTCGTACGAGAGCCCATGCCCATGAGGCCAGGTGCCACTTCTGGTCAAGGAAAGCCTCTGCGAGGCTCATAGTGGCCAGCGATATCTCTTTATTATCAACGTCCCTGAACACCTTTGAGACAAAGGTGTTCAGTGCATTCGGATCGTCCCGGACGAGCGAGTTGATCGAACGTGCAGCTGTGTTGATGGCACCGGCAATGACCATCGGTCCTGATGTGAGGATGTTTTTTCGGGCCTGCAGCCTGACATCCGATGACGCTTTCCACAGGTCTGATACGAGCTCAGACCATGCAGCAGAGCACTCTTTCACGGCTTCCCTGTCGATATCTTCAGCCATGCTTATAAGGTAAGCCTTCAGCATCTCAGGCGGATACATGTTCCTGACCCGGACAGCTAGCTCACCTGACGCACCGACGAGGGTATTGATGAAGACGGTGGCTGCGCTTATAAGGCTGAGTAAGACCTCCGGGTCTTCACTGAGAAGCGTCTTTACAAGTGAACTTCCTGTTTCTTTTCTCATCTCGTTGAGGTTCACCCGCAATATGTCTTTGTACGCCGGCGTCTTCAGGATCTGCTCAAGGATACTTCCGCGGGTTTTGCCCGTTACCTCGATGCCCATGTTAGCTTTCCTCCCTTTCCTGCTCGCCGGCAGCATCCCGTACGGCCTTGAATACCGGGGAGAGCTGATCGCTCAGTTCCTTTGCTCCTGCCATGAGACGAGCGAGGGACTCCCCGTCAATATCCTCGAGCAGGGACTGCACAAAATCGTTAAGCAGTGCCGGAGGAAATTTATCCTTAACCTGTGATATCGCCTCGTCGAGCCCGAGGATGATGGCATTGGCCACTGCCGGCAACGCTGCAGCCAGAGCAAGTGTTACCTCTACATCCCTGCTCATGAAGGTTCGAACCAGCTGAGGGCTGTTTTCAGGGTCAAGGTTGTTCAGGAAATGTCTCAGACTGTCCTTGAAAGCGGTTTTCCCAAGGATCTCCTCCAGTATGCGTCTTTTGGAATCGATAATTCCTCTCGTTTCATGATAAGCCATGGCATCTCTCCTCACAGAGACTCGCAATTGAAGAAATAGCGTGCCGCTTCCATCTGGCAGAGCTGCTTGCCGCCCATCCAGAGCTGGATGATCTTGATATCCCGCCAGTGTTTTTCGATGTCCCAGTCACGGTCCGCTCCGTAGATACCCAGTACATCCATGGCCTTGCCGAAGTTTTCTACTGCACGATCAGAGACGAAATCCTTGATGTTGCGTATTCTGCCCACTACATCCTCTGATATCAATGGCTTGCCATAGGGTTTGTTACGCCGGTCTCCTATCATGGCTGCCTCGTGACCAAGGATGCGGCAGATGTCGATATCGCCTGCAATCCTGCCTATGATGCCGGCTATGGCATCATGCTCCTTGAGGGGACGGTTGTTATATGTCCTGGTGGATACAAACTCATAGAGCCTCTCATACAGGTTCATCATGGCGCCGGTCAGGAATGCGCAGCTTGCCATCTGGCCGAATGATATGAGCTGATAGAAAGCGTCCGCGTCTCTTCCCGGCCCATGGGCACGGTACCAGCTTGGCACGCGTACATCCTCGAACCATATATCTCCGTTCTTGTCCGCAGCCATGCCTGCCTTTTCATATGGTCCGCCCTGGGTGACGCCGGGAAGATCGGCAGGAACATAGATAAAGGCGAAATCTTTCGGGTCTGAGGAGCCCGGATTCGTGGTGCAGGGTACACCGAAAAGGGTTGCCACGCCGCCGGAGTTGGTGGGCCAGAGCTTGTGGCCGTTTATCACCCACTCGTCACCGTCGAGTCTGGCTGTTGTACGGATGGTTTTACCGCCTAAAAGACCGAGGTTTTCAATATCCGAACCGCCCTGGGGTTCTGTCATGGCATTGGCTGCAAAGACCGCCTTGTTGGTATTGCAGAACATGGGGGCAAATTCTCTGATGAGCCTGTCGTTCACAAAGGGCTCGATCATGATTACGATCAGGGGCCAGAAGGTCACACCCAGGGCTACTGCCATGCCTGTGTCCGCTCTGCCCAGTTCCTCGCTGAGCATGTATCCGACACGGAAAACATAGTCTGACTGTGCCAGACCCCACCCGCCGTATTCCTGGGGAAACAGGGATTTCTGCAGGCCAAGTTCACCCATGAGTCTGTCAAAGGCGGGTTCTATGAGGTGGTGTTCTTTCCAGTCCTCGTCGAATTGCCTGCGAAACGGCATAACAGTTTCTTCCAGGTGCTTTCTGATCACCTTTCTGAAGTGTCGGTCAAACGGAGAAATGTATTCCTCAGGTCGTGAAAAATCATCGAAATTGATCATGCTGTCATTCCCTCCTCACAGCTCGGTACAGTTGTAGAAGAAACGGGCTGTATCCATACTGACAGGCGCTTCGGCTGCAACACCACACAGCATCGACTGGATGGTTTTGACATCCCGCCAGTGTTTTTCCGCATGCCATTCCCTGGCATAACCGGCTGAACCCATGAGTTCCATGCCCCGGTTGATCGCCCTGATGACCCCCGTCTGAACGCGGCTGCCGATTATCTCGGAAAAGGTAAACAACCTTGTGAAGTTGGAGCCCTTCCATTGATCTGATGACGATAACAAGTGCGCGAGGTCATACAAAAGAATAGTTGCCATTGCGATCTCCCCGGCCACATCAGCGAGAACCGATGCGCACAGAGGATTTTCCTTGAGCATTGCTCCTCCCTTGATCACCCGGGTCTCGCTCCAGTCTGAAAGGATCTCGAAGAAGTTTGCGCCGGCACCGACGCTCACTGCACCGAGAAACAGATTGAGCCAGGTATAGAGTTCCTCCACAACACCTTCTCGACTGATCACGTTTTCCTTGGGAATCTTCACGTTGATGAAGGATATATCTGCATTACCGCAAGCATTAAGTCCCGTCGACAAGGTGGAAGGCGATCTGTTGATTCCCCTGGCATCACCGGGAACAAGGGCGAGGCATGGCAATCCTTTACTGTCTGCGCACACCACACAGAAGAGGTCGGCAATGCTTCCTGCGGTATATGGCCGCAGGTTTTCTCCGTATAGTGTGTAACCTCTTTTTGATTCCTTGATCTGTGCACCGATGGACCTTCCGAGAAACAGAGGCGTTTCCTGCCCCACCTCTCCGGGGCCGGGAAGAATGAGGGCAGGGGTCCTGATTTTATCAGAGACATAAAGAGAGGAAATCGTATCGCAGAGTTTCATGTTGAGGTTGTGTTTCATGACAAATGTTGCAAAGACTGTATACTCCATGGCCAGAAGGACGCCTGTTGAGGCATCAGCCCTGCCTGTCTCGCACAGGACGCCTGTTATGCCCGGAGCATTTACGTGATCGTCCCACCCGAACCCGCTGTTTTTGTCCGGCAGGGTAAGCCACTGAAGGCCAATTGAGGTATTGAGCTTCC
>JAFGTK010000025.1 GCA_016934135.1 Deltaproteobacteria bacterium
ATCTGCTGGACTGTTTCGAATGCGGCAGCTGTACATATGTCTGCCCCGCCAACAGACCGATAGTCCATTTTATCAAACACCTCAAAGCACTCCAGCGGGCAGCGAGTGCCAAGAAAAAAGGGGCATGAGATGAAGGATATATTTGTTTCCAGCTCTCCGCATATTCATTCACCTGAGGATACTCCATGGATAATGCGTCAGGTTGTCTATGCACTGATCCCGGGCGCCTTGATCGGAGTGTATTTTTTTGGCATACCCGCAATTACGGTAATTGCCGTTTCCGTGGTTTCCTGCGTTATCATTGAAGCCCTCTGGCAAAAACTTACAAAAAAGGATATTACGGTGACTGACGGATCTGCAGCGCTGACCGGATTGCTGCTGGCCATGAATCTGCCGTCAGGATCTCCGTGGTGGCTTGTTGTGCTGGGTTCTCTCGTCGCCATTGTCATCGGAAAACAGGTGTACGGAGGACTTGGGAATAATCCATTCAATCCGGCACTGGTTGCCCGGGTATTTCTCCTGATATCATTCCCTGTGCATATGACGACATGGCCGCAGCCCCGCTCATTCTTCTCGCTCTCAGCTGATACAGTAACCGGGGCTACCCCTTTAGGTGCACTGAAAACAGCCATCTTCGAACACGGCACAATCACGGCAGCGCCACATCTCAATCTTATGGATCCCTTCCTGGGAAATGTCGGCGGATCCCTGGGTGAGATATCGGCCCTTGCATTGATCCTCGGAGGCATCTACCTGATTATCAGAAAGATTATCAACTGGCACATACCGATATTCTATATCGGTACTGTTGCTTTAATCACCGGCATCTTCTGGCTTATGGACCCGAACACCTTTGCAGATCCGGCATTTCATCTCATTTCCGGAGGCCTGATGCTCGGTGCATTCTTTATGGCCACCGATATGGTAACCTCTCCTATTACAAACAAGGGGAAGATCATATTTGCCATAGGCTGCGGTGTAATAACCGTTGTAATCAGGTTCTGGGGAGGATATCCCGAAGGTGTCTCATTTGCTATTCTCATCATGAATGCCCTGGTTCCATTGATCAACAAGGCAACAAAGCCAGGAAAGTTTGGAGCTGTATGATGAAAGAGATCATAAGACTAACAGTGGTGCTTACTTGTGTATGCATGGTTGCCGGGTTTGCCTTATCTTATGTGAATGCTGCCACTAAAGAGGCGCGGGCCTATCAGGACAGACTGGAGCTGCTCGGTGCACTGAACATGGTTCTGCCCGAGCATGATAATGAGGCAGACAAGGATACGGTTGATATCTCAGGAATTACCTATTATCTCGCAAAAAAAGACGGCAATATCAACGGTGTTGCCTTTAAGACCTCAACGGAAAAAGGCTACAGCGGGCTTATCGAGGTTATTGTGGGTGTGGATATCAGTGGTCAGATTCATGCAATAGGGATCCTTTCTCAGAAGGAGACCCCTGGGCTTGGTTCCAAGATCGATGAAGACTGGTTTAAAGACCAGTACAAAGGTAAAACCCTGGAGGGTGCAAATTGGGCCGTGAAGAAGGACAACGGTGATTTTGAGCAGATTTCCGGAGCCACTATTTCGCCAAGGGCAGTCACCGGTGCGATAAAGGAAGGCCTGACCGGTTACGAGCAAAACAAGATGCAGATACTTGGAGGCAGCGATGTCGTTCAGTAAGGAATTCATAAAAGGGATTTGGAGAGAGAACCCTGTTTTTATCTTAGTGCTCGGAATGTGCCCCGTCCTTGCTGTTACAACTTCCGCGGCCAATGGTCTTGCTATGGGGCTGGCCGCTACCTTCGTTCTGCTATGTTCAAACATGGTTATAGCCGTTATCCGCTCCATTGTGCCGGACCGGGTGAGAATCCCCGTATTTATCGTTGTTATTGCATCGTTCGTTACTGTGGTGGATCTTGTTATGAGCGGTTATTTCAGAAGCCTGCATCACTCGCTGGGCCTTTTCATCCCGCTGATAGTGGTGAATTGTATCATCTTAGGCAGGGCAGAAGCGTTTGCATCCAAGAATTCGATATTTCTTTCCATAGCAGACGGCCTTGGTATGGGTGCTGGTTTCACGCTTGCTCTTGTTATCTTAGGCAGTATCAGAGAACTTTTTGGAAATGGCAGTATCTTCAGTTATCAATTGCTGGGCAGCGGGTATGAACCGATTCTCGTCATGATACTCCCGCCCGGAGCGTTCTTGACACTCGGCATTCTTACCGGGGTTTTTGCAGCTATAGAGAAAAAATAGATCAAAAGGATGGAGGAAGTATGTCAGCCAAGATCTTGGAAAAGGAACAATTATCAGAAAATGTGTTTAAACTGGTCTTAGACGCGCCTAAGATCGCGAAGAAGAGAAAGGCCGGCCAGTTTGTCGTGCTGAGAATCCATGAAGAAGGTGAGCGTATCCCGTTGACCATCGCTGATGCGAATGCAGAGAAAGGGACACTTACCATTATCTTCCAGACGGTTGGAAAGAGCACCAATCATCTTTCAGAACTAAATGTCGGAGACGAACTCCTTGATCTTGTAGGACCTCTGGGTAAACCTACCCATGTCGAGAAGATCGGGACTGTAGCATGCATCGGCGGCGGAGTTGGAGTAGCCCCTGTTTATCCGATAACCGAGGCAATGAAGAATGCCGGCAACCACATCATCTCCATCATAGGTGCACGGGACAAGAGCCTTATTATCATGGAAGACGAGATGAAGGCTGTATCCGACGAGTTAGTTGTGACCACCGATGACGGCTCCTACGGATTTCATGGTTTTGTAAGCCAGGCACTGGAAGAGAAGTACCTTCTGCAGGGTAAGAAGATTGATCTTGTCGTGGCAATAGGACCTGTTCCCATGATGAGAGCCGTGTGCGATACAACAAAGAAGTATAACGTTCCTACTGTTGTTTCCCTCAATTCCATCATGGTGGATGCTACGGGCATGTGTGGCGCCTGCCGGGTATCTGTAGGCGGAAAGACCAGGTTCGTTTGTGTAGATGGTCCGGAATTTGACGGACATCAGGTGGATTTCAGGGAGCTTATAGACAGGCAGCGAATTTATCTAAAAGAAGAAAAGGAATGTATGGACCATTACTGCACCTGCAAGCAGCAGGGAAAGGGGGGACTCTAATTATGGATATGAAAGAAAGACTCAAAATCCCTCGTCAGCCGATGCCCGAGCAGGAGCCAAAGGTGCGCGCGCGCAATTTTGATGAAGTCCCTCTCGGTTATACACCGGAAACAGCAAAACTCGAGGCACTGCGCTGTATTCAGTGCAAGAAGCCGGCCTGCGTAGACGGCTGCCCGGTCGAGGTTGATATTCCCGGTTTCATCGCCCTTGTTGCCGAAGGTGATTTCATTGGTGCTGCAAAGAAGATCAAATCGACCAACGCTTTGCCTGCAGTATGCGGAAGGGTATGCCCGCAGGAGGTTCAGTGTGAAATTCAGTGTGTGCGTGGCAAAAAGGGTGAACCTGTTGCCATCGGAAGGCTCGAACGCTTTGTTGCTGATTTCGAGCGCGCTGCCGGAGAGGTTTCCATACCCAAGATGCCTGCTTCAACAGGTAAAAGGATTGCAGTTGTAGGCTCAGGACCTTCAGGTCTTACCGTAGCAGGAGATCTGATTCAGCTCGGTCATGAGGTAACCATTTTCGAGGCACTGCACAAGGCAGGCGGAGTTCTTGTGTATGGTATTCCCGAATTCAGGCTTCCCAAAGCCATTGTTGCATCCGAGGTGGATTATCTGTCGAAGATGGGCGTAAAGGTTGAGACCTCCAATGTTATCGGAAAGGTGGCAACAGTCGATGAGCTCTTCGAAGAAGGATATGATGCAGTATTCCTCGGAACTGGTGCAGGGTTGCCCACATTTATGAATATCCCCGGAGAAAATCTCAATGGTGTGTATTCTGCAAACGAGTATCTCACCAGGTCAAACCTCATGAAGGCATATCTGTTCCCTGAATATGACACACCTATTGTACGCGGTAAGAATGTTGCAGTAGTAGGCGGCGGCAATGTTGCCATGGATGCTGCACGTACAGCAATGAGACTGGGCGCGGACAATGTGTATCTCGTTTACCGTAGGTCAAGGAAGGAAATGCCTGCCAGGATCGAAGAGATCCATCATGCCGAGGAAGAGGGAATCCAGCTTAATCTGCTTACCACGCCTATCAAATATATCGGGGACGATAAGGGATGGGTAAAATCCATGGAATGCCTGCGCATGGAACTGGGCGAACCCGACGAATCGGGCAGGAGACGACCCGTGCCTATTAAAGGCAGCGAGTTTATCTGGGACGTCGATACTGTTGTCGTTGCTATAGGTGCAGGTTCAAATCCCCTTGTACAGAGTACTACACCCGGCCTTGATACGAACAAATGGAATTACATCATTGCCGACGAGGAAACCGGGCAGACATCAAGAGAAGGTGTCTTTGCAGGCGGTGACATCGTAACCGGTGCTGCTACGGTTATCCTGGCAATGGGTGCAGGTCGAAAAGCTGCAAGGGCAATCCATAAATATGTGATGTCCAAATAATATTTTTATGGTACGGTAGGAGAACATATGACCCTTGCAGAGATTAAAAACATTTTAGACGCAGATGTTATTGTCGGTGAAGACTTGCTGAGCATGGAAGTCGAAGCAGGTTTCGCTGCAGATCTCATGAGCGATGTTCTCGCTTTTGCAAAGGAAGGGTCAATCCTTCTGACAGGACTGACAAACCCGCTGGTGATACGTACGGCAGAGACCCTGGACCTTAGGGCCATAATATTCGTACGGGGGAAAAGGCCTTCTGCTGATGCGGTAAAACTGGCACGGGAAAAGGATATTGCCCTTCTGGGGACCCGGTATATCCTGTTTGAATCATGCGGCAGGCTCTTTACCGCGGGCATGAGGGGTTCAATACAAAAGGTGGGTCAGGCCTCCTGAAGTAATTGTTCGATTGCCGGTTAATGATTTCGAAATAAGAAAGGAACACCCTTAACGGGTGTTCCTTTTTGTATCAAACAAGCCCCCTTGATTGCCGGCACTATTTCTGTGGTTGAAAATTCAAGCTTAAGTTGATATATATATAAGTCGATAAGGAAAGAAAGAGGTGCATGAATGGCAGGGGCATCGGATATATCCACAATATTATCCCAGGCCGGCAGGATTGAGAAGATCAATCAGAACCCTTTTGTGCAGTCTGAAGTGACGAAACAGATCCTCACGGAAGAGGAAGCACGGGAAAGGCTCCGGAGAAACAGGGAAGTCAATGAGGCCAACAAAGGCCAGGAGATAGCTGCCAAAGATCGTGAAAAAGGCGGCAGGAAACAGGATAGAGGTCAGTCGACAAAGGGCAGGGAAAAGGCTGCCCAGAACGAAGAAGCCGAGGAAACCAGTGTAAAACACATCATAGATGTGGTGGTATAATCTTGGATCCTACCAAACTTCTGCTTTTTGTCCAGATAATCGTACAGATAGTTCTGCTCGGTCTTGTCGTTTTCTTCATCGTGCTTGAAAAAAGACGTGCTGTTCCCACCGCTGTTCTGGATGAACTCAAGGATGTAATCAAACAGACACAGGAACTCTCCGACGGGTTTCATGAACAGGTGAATAAGAAGATCGATATAGTCTCGAAGATTATGGGTGAGCTGGATAACCGGATCCAAGATGCCGAATCAGTAATGAAGGGACTAGAGAAAACAGCAGAGGTTACGAAACAATCAAGACAGTACAACCAGGAAGATGTTCTCAGGCTTTCCAAGGGCGGTTTTACCCCGGTTGACATCGCTCAGATCACCGGAATACCTATTGGCGAGATCCAGCTTACGATCAAGGTAAGAGAACAAAGTAACTCCTGATCGCCATGCAGATAATCCCAAGCAGTATCAATTCAGGCTCTCTGATAGTTAATGAAAAGATACCCTCTCTTAATTTGGGGAGATCTCTGATTGCAACCGTATTGTCCAAACCTAAGGGAGGCCTTGTCCTTGTATCTCTGTTCGGAAGGAAAGTCTTTGTAGAAACAACAATCCCTTTGCACAAGGGACAGGTGCTGAATCTGAAGGTGCATGCGCTGAGCCCTAAGATTGTTCTGAAACCAGCTGAACAGATGCCGGATTCCGGGGCGCTGATAAAGGGTCTGAAGACGCTGGTGGGAGAGCTTGCAGGGACTTTCGGAAAGACTTCTGTCAAATCATTTACAGCCCAGGAGATCCTGGGAGCATTGAGCAATCTTCCCTCTGATGAAGCAGGTGTGTCCCAGTTCGTTTCCATGCTCATGGACCAGATACATCATCATCCCCAGGCTCTTGCATATCTGTTTATCCCGCTTGTTGAAGAAGACACGCATTCAAATGCTCGTGTTTCCATCGAACGAGAAGGAGATAATGCATACTGCATACATTTCGAGATCGATATGGTCAATCTCGGCCCGTTAGAATGCACGGCCAGACTTGACGACAGTATAGATGTCGAGATAAGGGCATCGTCGCAGGAAACAGTCGAACTTCTCAGGGAGAATATTCATGAGCTGAAGATGAGTCTTGAACCGTTCGGAGTTCGATCATGCGAAATAGTTCTGAAAAGACTTGGCAGTTCCACTATGCAGGGGGTGGATGTTCTCGTATGAAGAAAGATGAGAGACGGGACAAGGCGGTAGCACTTCGATACAATCGTGGGCAGGACACTGCGCCCAAGATAACTGCAAAGGGAAGAGGCTCGATTGCCGAGAAGATACTTGCGATCGCCAGAGAGAACAATATACCGATAAAACAGGACAAGGCATTGCTCGATGCTCTGTACCGTCTCGATATAAATGAAGAAATACCTGAGGAACTCTACAGGGTGGTTGCCGAAGTTCTGGCATTTGTATACAGGATGAACCGGCTTAAAAAAATTAAATAGCTGTTGTTTTTGCTGAATATTTTAATATACTTGTTATGTAGTAAAAACAAATTCCAGTGAGGAGGATAATATGAAAAAACTCGCAGTATGTCTGGTCATTTTAAGCTTTCTTGTAACAGGTTGTACCGGTTCTTTTGCCCTTACGAAAAAGGTTCATGAGTTCCACAGATCACAGGAAAACAAGTGGGTTGATGAAGGGATCTTTCTGGTATGTGCCATATTCTATATTTACGGCATTGCAACGTTGGCAGATGCAGTCATACTTAACTCCGTAGAATTCTGGACAGGTGACAATCCGATTGCTTCAACAGGCGGCGACACGAACACGATTGTCAGCAATGGCCAGCACAAGGCTGAAATGAATTTTAACAGAGCTGAGGATACCATACAGATTAAGCCGCAGGGGACTAATGCATCATTTACAATGGCAAGGACCGACGAAGGTGTGATTGTCATGGATGCGCTGGGCAATACTATGTACACCTCCGCAAAAGATGCTATGGGAGGCGTAGGGATCTACGATGCCGATCACAACATGATCAAGTATTTTCCCCCTCAAGAGGTTGCCGATGCACATGTGAATTATATCAGGTAACAAATTGATATAGCACTGTTTACAACCCTTGGCCCCGGACGCAAAGACTGCTTCGTTCATGGAACATATCGGCTGTAATAGTGTCCGGGGTTTTCATACTGAAATGGCCATCAGATAATTATCCGAAATGTATAAAATGCTCATCTGGGAGCTTTTCCGGGCTGATTGTTTAGTTGTTGGCATTTATATGCCTAAAAAATCAGCTGAGGGAAAGTTGATTGAGTATAAGCCTCTAAATTTGCTGTAACCTTTACTAAAGGGTTGGAGCACGGCTAAGGTTATAGCCTTTGGCCGTGCTATCATTAGATAGGACCCTTGTCTAATTCATATACCAGCAACCACTTCAATGGCTTTTAGAATCAAGCTCTACTGATATGTACCGGCTGTTATTGTCCGTATACGACAACTTTATATCTTCCCAGAATTCCCAAGATGTTTTTAACTTCCCAATCTATATGACTGATCTTAGTAATCCCACCATCATCCATTGCCTCCTGAATACTGGCATCTCCAGTAGCGACTAATCCGAGCACGCTTATACATTCAGCAGTACCAACCTTCAGGTTTTTTCCGCTTTCCCCTGTTGCTGTAATCGGGAGCTTGAGCTCTGTGTACACGACACCCACAGGCACCGGTGTTGCGCAGCCATTGATTAAGAAAAGGGCTGCAACCATAGTAAAGAACATCATCTTTTTCATACTTCCTCCCTGTCTATAATATATTTATCAATATATTCATCTTAGGAAATACAATCAAGACCATGTCTTTTATTGTATAACAATTGATGTTTATAGGTATAAGTTATTGTCCTGTGAATCCGACATGATACAAAGTTTATTATATCAGTGTATATTACATGGGTTGTTTCCTGAAAAGTTTTCAGTAAGAATGGATCGCTATTATTAAATACCAGGTTTATTCGTCTATTTGGGGGATGTCTTTCATTCGGCACACTACATTAAGGGGATACCGTGACAGAACAGGTTTCCTTACCGGAAATGTATGACGATTACATCCTTGTCCCTGATGATGAATTCTTTTCCCTCTGTCAGGACTACACCGGCTTCTTTTGCCTCGTGTATTCCGTTATGGCTGAGGAAATCCTCCAGAGATACAACATCGGCCTTGATAAAGCCCTTTTGTATATCAGTGTGAATGAGGCCAGCTGCATCAAGCATGGTGCTGCCTTTTTTCAGGGTCCATGCTGTAAGAACCTTGCCTACCGGGGTATAGAAGGTGAGCAGATCCAGCATTTCATAACAGGTGCTGATCAGGGTTTCTATTCCGGATCTGACGATTCCGACGGATTCCAGAAATTCACTACGCTCTTCGGGTTCAAGCTCGGAGGCCTCAAGCTCGAATTTTGTGCAGACAGGTATTACGTCCACTCCCTTGCCGGCCCCCCATCTCTGCAGATCCTCCAGTTCATGTGAGCCTTGAGAAAAATCATCTTCGCTGATATTCGCAACAATAACATAGGGTTTGGCTGTGAGGATGCCCCATGATTTCATAAGGGCCTGTTCGTATGATAACCCGGTATCAATGATGCACTGACCGTTTGAAAGCGCGGTGTGAAATGCTTCGAGGAGATCCATTTCGGCCTTCGAGATATCTTTCTTGCCCACCCTGAGGCCTTTTTTTATGGAATCTATCCGTTTTGATACGAGTTCAAGGTCTGCCATGACAAGTTCTGTCAGGATGATTTCCATATCTGAAACCGGGTTTATCTCATTGTAAACATGTGCGATATCCTCATCAGTGAAGCATCTGACAACATGAATGATAGCGTCGACACCCCTGATCTGTCCCAGGAACTGGTTGCCCAGACCTTCTCCTTTGTATGCCCCCTTTACAAGCCCGGCAATATCAAAGAGTTTTAAGGTGGTAGGTGTTATCTTTTCCGGTTTTATGATATCGGCGATTCTGTTCAGGTTGTCATCCGGAACGGTTACAATACCTATGTTGGGGTCTATGGTGCAGAAGGGATAGTTCTCGGCAGGGGCGTTAGCCCTTGTTACAAGATTGAATAAAGTGGATTTCCCTGCATTTGGAAGCCCCACTATGCCACAGTTAAAACCCATGAAGGTATTATAAGGTATTTATGTTGGTTCGTGCAAGAAGAGCTCCTAAAAGTTCAGAGATAGTCGAGGCAATGACCATATCATCCTTTGTGAAACCTCCGCTCGGCTTGTCTGCCAGGTTGAGAACGCCTTTCATTTCGCCTGAGTGTTTGATCAGAATGCACATAAATGATTTTGTGTCGTACTTTTCCTTGTTTTGAACCCCTATCTCTTCTTCAATATCCTTGATGATAATGGATGCATTGCGGGCTACTACCAGGTTCATGATGCTTTCCTGATCAGATCCGACATGGATGAACGGGTCTTCACCGATGTCAAGATGATTATGTGCCTTTATCTCAAGCTCTCCGGATGATGGATTGCGGATAAACAGGGAACAGTAATGCGCGCCGAGAACCTTGGGCAGATGATTTACTACGGCATCGAGCATTCCGGGTATGTCATCGGCAGTATTGAGTTCTTTGGCAAGATCATAAAGCGTCTCAAGATAAGTGTTGTCCATTATAACCTCCATTATCTCTCTTTCCTGTATATATCGGCGATGGAATGATGATTTATAAACTATACTTGTTCTTTTAGCACTTTATCAAGCCCTGATATTGATTCTGGGGAACCAAGGAGAGAAATATAAGGGTCATCAGAGGATCTATGTCTTGTTGAATTAGATGCTTGACTTGGATAGGTGAAGTAGATGTATAATCTATCGATATATGACAAAGGAGTCTTTGTTGGAGAAACTAGACATTCTGGAGAACAAGATATTAGACCTATTGGAACTGGTTGACACACTCAAGAAAAACAATGAGGAGTTAGCCATGACGCTTATAAAAAAGGAGGAAGATGTTAACGGGTTAAAGCAGGAGATGGAGAATCTCTTGATGGAGAGAGAACAGGTAAGACAAAAGGTTGCACACCTGATAACATGTGTAGAAACGTTCTAACATTTTGCAGGATATAGTTAACATAAGAATATTAGGGCAGGAATATAAGGTCAAGGCTGGGGGAGATGAAAATCGCATTCAGTCGTTATCGAGATATATCAATGAAAAGGTCCTCGATGTTCAACACAGTGGTAATGCTATCTCCACCATGGAGTTGGTGGTGATTGTGATGTTGAGCATGGCCGATGATGTACTGAATGTGAAGACGGAATTAAAGACATATAAAGAAACTATAGCAGACAGGATAGATCAGATTATTAGCTACTTGGATGAAGGAACAAAATGAATGCCCCTGGGGTGTTCGTGGACCTTATAGTCCCTTTTGAGTCAACATAAGACGAAATAGATCCTGTGTAGGGCTGTGGTGAGCAAGTTCTCCTCAGAGAGAAAAGCCTTGATGCAGCTCTTTCAGGGTCGGCTTGATAAATATCAGGCTCAAGGAACATGAAGGAACGGCATCATCGGGGGCAACCCTTGTAAACCAATATTCTTACCTTAAAAATCCTTGACACATGTGAGATGGAAACTAAGGCAACAATCAGGACGGCAATGCTTGCAAGACGTCAGGCCATGGCCTTGAATGAAAAAAAGCAGTTTGAAGGGTTGATAATAAATCATATTGCAAAGCTGTCACTCTTTCAAAAGGCGAGTGTTGTTTCTTTCTATATGCCCATAAGGGGAGAGGTAGATCTGCTTCCTTTGTGGCACAGGTATAAAAAGACTGTCCTTTTTCCAAAGGTTTGCGGCAATATGCTTGCCTTCTATCCTGCACAGGATAAGAAAGACCTTGAGCGGGGATGTTTCGGCATCCTCGAACCCTCGTGTACGGATGCATATAATGTATGCGAGATCGATTTGATAATAGTGCCAGGCATAGTGTTCGATCATGTCGGCTATCGTCTGGGGTATGGTAAAGGTTATTACGATAGATTGATTAATAATAATCCCGGGGTAACCACCCTGGGTGTATGTTTTGATGAATTCTATGTTGAACGTTTACCTGTTGATCCATGGGATGCAAATGTGAACTTGGTAGTAACGCAGACAGGTGTATATAGAACCGAAGGTGAGGTGCGATAATGGAAATGGTTTTTATAATTATTGCCGTATTCGTAGGCTTGGTTGCCGGATACGGAATCAATATTTATATCAGCAGGAAAAAAGAAAGCAGTGCGGAACATGTCTATCAGAAAAGGATTGAAGAAGCCAATAAAGAGGCTTCCAATATCATTGTCGATTCTCAGCTGGAGGCAAAAGAGATAATCTTTGCTGCAAAATCTCAGAGTGATGCCGAGGCAAAGGAGCGCCTCAAAGAAGTATCTGCGGCTGAAAAGAGAATTCATCAGAGAGAAGAGATGTTTGATAACAAGCTGTCCCTGCTTGATAAAAGGGAACAGGAACTCAAGAAGAACGAACAGTCTTTGAATGACAGGGCCCGTCATGTAGATAACATGAAGACAGAGGTGGAAAAGGCCCGCGAAGAACAGGTTGCAAAGCTGGAACAGATAAGCGGCATGGATTCGGAACAGGCGAAAAAGGAACTTATGGACTCTTTGGAAAGCGAGGCAAGACATGAAGCTGCAAAGCTTTTAAAGCAGATATCGGATGAGGCAGAGGCTGAAGCTGATAAAAAGGCGAAGAGGATCCTTTCAACCGCTATTCAAAGATATTCGGCAGATGTTGTGAGCGCCCGTACTGTCTCGGTAGTGAATCTTCCCGGTGAAGAGATGAAAGGAAGAATCATCGGAAGGGAAGGGCGGAATATCAGGTCCATAGAAGCGGTTACCGGTGTAGATCTTATTATTGATGATACCCCCGATGCTGTCATCGTTTCGAGCTTTGACCCGATAAAGAGGGAGATTGCAAGACTCTCTCTTGAAACCCTGGTTATAGACGGCAGGATTCATCCTTCCAGGATAGAAGAGGTTGTTGAAAAGGTCACCAAAGAGGTTAATGACGGGGTCCTGGAGGCAGGCCAGCAGGCTACATTCGATGTCGGGGTGCACGGTATCAGTCCTGAGCTGATAAAGCTGGTAGGAAAACTCAAGTATCGCACGAGTTTCTCCCAGAATGTATACCAGCATTCTCTTGAGGTTGCGCATCTGTGCGGAATTATTGCCGCTGAATTGGGGATAAACCAGAAGATTGCCAAGAGAATAGGGTTGTTGCATGACATAGGCAAGGCTGTTGACCATGAAGTGGAGGGATCGCATGCTATTATCGGTGCAGAGATTGCAAAACGCCATGGAGAAGCGACCAAGGTTGTTGAGGCCATAGCATCTCATCATAATGAGGCGCCGGTTAATTCCGTATATGGTTTTCTGGTTCAGGCTGCAGATTCACTCTCTGCTGCACGTCCGGGCGCAAGACGGGAGATGCTGGAGAATTATATCAAAAGACTCACGGATCTTGAAGGCATTGCAAATGCCATAAACGGCGTTTCAAAGGCATATGCAGTTCAGGCAGGAAGAGAGATCCGGGTTATGGTTGATGTAGAAAAGATCAGTGATGAGGATGCAGACTTTCTGGCCAAAGATCTTACAAAACAGATCGAGGAGAAACTTACTTATCCCGGACAGATCAGGGTTGTAGTTATCCGTGAGACACGGGCTGTAAGATATGCAAAATGAGCAGCAGCGAACATAGTGTTAAGGGGGATCCAAAGTGATAGAACAACTGAGCGAACTCAAGCGGGGTATTGTGGATATTGTTTCAGAGGATGAATTGATTGCAAAGCTCAAAAAGAACAGGCCGCTCAGAGTAAAAGTAGGATTCGATCCGACAGCCCCGGACATCCATCTCGGGCATACGGTTGTGCTTCAGAAAATGAGACAGTTTCAGGATGCCGGCCATGACGTGATATGTCTCATTGGAGACTTTACGGGTATGATCGGCGATCCCACCGGGAGGAGCGCGACACGTCCGCCTCTTACACGGGAAGAAGTGCTGGAAAATGCAAGGACATATCAGGAGCAGGTGGTCAAGATCCTGGATCCTGAGCGCACCATTATGGCCTTCAATTCCCAGTGGATGGATAATATGGTGGTGACGGATTTTATCAAGCTGACCTCTGTTCAGACAGTTGCGCGTATGCTGGAAAGGGATGACTTTAAAAAACGATTCACAGGCCAGCAACCCATAAGCATACATGAATTTCTTTATCCGTTTATACAGGGATATGATTCCGTTGCACTTGAGGCGGATATCGAGCTTGGAGGAACGGATCAGATATTCAACCTTCTTATGGGGAGAGAGGTTCAGAAGGCATACGGGCAGGAGCCCCAGGTTGTCATGACGCTTCCTCTTCTGGAAGGGACCGATGGTATTCAGAAGATGAGCAAGTCTTATGGTAACTATGTGGGTGTAGATGACGAACCGGCAGATATGTACGGCAAGGTTATGTCCATATCAGATGACCTTATGTGGAAATATTATGAGCTGCTCAGCTCTCTGACGATCCCTCAGATCGATCATATGAAGCAGGATGTACAGGCCGGGTCTCTGCACCCCATGGATGCTAAGATGAAGCTTGCCTACGAGATGGTTGAACGGTTTCATGGAAAAGAAAGTGCCGATTTTGCAGGGGAATCATTCAAAAAGGTGTTCAAGTCCAGGGCATTGCCCGATGAAATGCCCCATGTTGCCGTTACACTGGAAAAGCCGTGGATCTGCTCGGTCCTCAAGGAGGCAGGCCTTACCAAGACAACATCTGAAGCTAAAAGGCTTGTGGGCCAGGGGGCTGTTACAGTCAACGAAGAAAAGATTGCTGACCAGGACTGTATACTGACAAAAGGGACGTATATCATCAAGGTCGGTAAAAGGCGTTTTGCCCGGGTGGAACTGGGATAGCGGATCTAAAGTATGGTGTAGTTGACAGTATCTAAAGCTATGATAATCTTTAAATTATTTTGTTTATTTTTGGTTGAGTTTAGTGCTTGACATAACCTTTTTTTTACCGTAGAAGGGGCATGCTCTTTAACAATAGAAGACATCATCAACGAGTTGATAGCAACTTTTTAGCACGTCTGTTTAATATATCCGGATATGCTGATCTTATCAAAGGCAGTGGTAAATCAAGACAAAATTATTTGTTGGCATAATGATCTTGACAT
>JAFGTK010000234.1 GCA_016934135.1 Deltaproteobacteria bacterium
GGAATCCTGGCGGTCGTATAAATCTTGCGCGCCCATTTCGTGCAATCTGCCAGAACCTGCATGGTCGGCATGTCCTGAAGAGGACCGGTCTCATTTTCACTTACCGGGGAAGCTCCACCGATATGAATTACGGGGTTGCCGGCATGCAGCGACTCGAGCATGGCGGTGACCGTATCGGATATGCCGGGTCCTGCCGTGGTGAGCACAACGCCGGGCTTTCCGGTAACCTGGGCGTATGCATCAGCTGCATACGCTGCCGCGCACTCGTGCCTGAAATCGATGATGTTGATGCCTACTTCACGCAATCCATAAAAGATCGGCATGATATGGCCGCCGCACAGGGTGAAAACACACTCGACTCCTTCGTTCTTGAGCGCTTTTGCAAACAGAAGTCCACCATTTACCTTTGCCATTTTACTTCCTCCTATCGTCTGTTGTTTTTCTGCTTTCCAGGGCATGACCGGTCCTTCTCAGGATCGGTGATCATGCCCTTCAGAGCAGGGTTAAGGCTCGTGCTATCAGCCGGCTAATCCTGGTACAGATCGCCGATCACGAAATCGAGCCCGAGTTCCTGAAGTTTCTTCCTTGACGGTCTGCCGTCTGTCTCCCAGCCTCGCTCAATATAATATTCATTGAGCATGGTCCCCATATCCGGGATCTTCCCTTCCACCGGGCCCCCTTTTACCGAGGCCAGCACACGGCCTGGCAGGTTGTCGTCAGCACTGGTAATGCCGCGGCGGTTGTTGAATGCCCGCTGCAGATTGAAGATACGTTCTCCAGCCTCGAGAACCTTTTTGCCGTCCCAGGGCTCCCCGGTAGCAGCGGTCAGTGCCTCGCCCATATGGGTCACGGACAGGGCGAAGTTGGTGAACTGGCAGACGACCGCCGAATTCACCACGGTGCTGATATCCTGGACGAGCTTGGTCATCTTGCCCTTGCCCCTTGTCTCGTGGGGCGGGATAGCAGCCATGAGCCCTCCCTCGGGGATTGGCTGGGCGTGCCATGACCCGATATGCCCGTGCAGATGGCATGCGCCGCGTGGTGACGTGGCATAGGTTACCCCGGTTTCGAAGAAGGCCCTGGGGTCGTGATACGGGAGTTCCATGCCCTTGACATGAACGGAGAACTCCTCCGCCCCCTTTCCCAGCTGCTGCGCCGCCTTACGGACACCCTGGCCCAGCACATCGCCGAGGCCTTCCCTGTTTCCGATCTTTTCGATCATGGCGAGGATTGCCTTCTCATTGCCCCAGGTCAGGTCGATGCCTTCTGTATCCTCTGCGGTGATGATCCCCTTCTCATAGGCCTCCATTGCAAAGGCAATGGCCGAACCCACCGAGATGGTGTCCATGCCGTACTCGTTGCACAGGACATTCGCGGCAACTATGGACTCCAGGTCGTCGTTCAGGCACATGGACCCGAAAGATGCCAGGGTTTCGTATTCCGGACCTTCCCCAGCCATTTTGTACTCGCCTTCTTTGATCTCGACGTGCCTGGCACAGTGAATCGGACAGGCATGGCACGGATTTGGGTGCTTCACCAGGATGGTCTGGGCCATGGCCGGTCCGCTGATCTTCATGTACCCGTCCCAGTCGCCGATCTGCCAGTTCTTTGCAGGGACATCCCCGGATTCGTGCTGCCTGGCCAGCACGACGCTCGTACCGTACGCAGGCAGGCCTTGCCCGGTGGCCGGATGGGCCTGGAGTTTCTTTATGGATTCCTTGATGATGGCCTTCCATTCTTCCGGCTCTGCGACCTCGAAGTCCCTGTCTCCGTAGACGACGATTGCCTTGAGCTTCTTGGATCCCATGACGGCTCCGGCGCCGCCTCTACCCACTGTGCGTCTCTTGTTGTTCATGACATTGGCCATGGGGAGCAGGTGCTCACCCGCAGGTCCGATCATGGAGATGCTCGCCCTGTTGTTGCCGCACTGTGCAAAGACAGCCTCCATGGCCGGGGCGATCTTCATGCCCCAGATCTTCGATGCATCCCTGAGTTCCACTTCACCGTTGTATATAGAAAGGTAGACAGGCTCTTTTGAGACGCCTTCCATGATTATGGCGTCATAACCGGCCTTCTTGAGATGGTAGGCAAGCTTGCCCGAGGACGAGGCATCGAGCCAGATCCCGGTCAAAGGTGACAGGCATGACAGGTTGAATCTGCCCGAGGTGGGATATGCCCCGCCATTGAGCGGACCCACGGATATGCAGATCTTGTTGTCCGGACCCAGCGGATCTGCGTCTGATGGTATCTCATCGTAGAGATACCGCGTGGCCAGCCCGGAGCCGCCGATATAATCCTTGAGATATTCCTCCGGAATTGACTCTTTCGTGATCTTCCCGGTTGTCAGGTCAACCCTCAACAATACCCTGGTGTATCCTTTCATCTGGTTAGCCTCCTGTCTGTGCATTCTGTGATGAGAATCTGTATTCTCTTGCTCCTTCCTAAAGGTCTTGTATACCGATCAGCAAGATGCATGCCCACTCAGAATGCGTTCTAATACCTCGTTATTTAATCTCTATTTATCTTTCAGCTGTTCCCGTCTGTTCATGTTGTCGATTTGCCCCCCACCATCTGTCTTCATTTCGTCAGCTCACATATCCTTTTGGGAATTACCTGTACCCGGCTGCATGGACTCCGATTACCGGGGTCACCGGGACCAATCGACATGCTCAGGCATCTTGATCAAAAAAGGTACTGCTTGAGATATTGCGGAGGTTCTTCCTGCAGGATGACAAGGGATCGATGCCGTCATAATCATGGTTCTGGGTTGATGCCCTGATTGCCGCCAGCGCTTCTCGGATTCGATCAAGGCTTGCGGCCGGCGGCTATTGTAACCGCCGGCCGCGTGAGAGAGTATATGGTACTTCGGTGTTATTTTTCAGCAGCGTACAGGTCTGCTGTTCTGATAACGGTTTCAGCCACCCTCACTGCCTCTGTGTCCGTGATGATTATTGCGCCTTCTCTGGCAAATCCGCCTTCGGTATAAAAGACATCTGCCAATACACCATCACGCATAGTGTTCTTCAGGACGGCATCGAGCGCAGCGCCCTTTTCAATGTCCATTCTTACAATTGAGATCCCGAGATCTTCGATGATTTTCACAATCTTCGGATCATATTTTATTTCCATCGTTGCCCGGACAGAATGCCTGATCTTCCTCACGGCAAGGAGGATCAGGGCCGTGTACCTCGATGCTCCCCACGCCGGATATGCCGGTGCGGTTATGGTTCCAAACACCTCGGTCAGTCTCCCCGGTATCCCGGCAACATCCTGGGTTGTTTCCGCATCCTCACATGCCATCACCGGGTTGCTCCGTATCTCCGGCAGAAGCATGTACGCCGTCTTTGACTCCCGCAGCATGGTTACCGCTGCAACCAGCTGCCCAAGCACATAATATCGGTCCGTATTCATCACTTCTCCCATCTTCTCGAGTAGAGCAACGACTGCCTGTTTACGTTTCAGAGGCTGCAGGTCCTTATTCGCCGGCGGCTTCAGCTGCCGGGGCTTTCATCAGCACCTTCATCACGCCCTTGATCGTGTACAGGACACCGAACAGGAAGAACGGCCCGGCTAAGATCAGTGTTGCGAGCCAATGCACGGTAAGCTGCTCGTGGAAGATGAGCGCAATGGTAAAATAGGCGAAATTATAGTCATTGAACGCAATGTGCAACACATCACCCAGCGCAACGATGAGAAATACCATGACGCCCACCATCACATAGATCGCCGGCTTCAGGCCAATCGTCGGTGCAAGGTATTTCACACAGATCGGCAGTGCCGCCGCCATGAGGAGCCCTACTGCCGCACCCACGAAGATGTTCGGGATGTTTTTCGTATCGGCGTGACCCAAAAAGAAGAAAAGAACCACCAGTGCCGCCGGCCATACCTGATGAATCTTGAACAGACCGAGCAGCTCGATCGTGACGAGGATCCATACTGCCACCGATCCGGCTGCCACCAGCTTCAACATGCTTATTCCTTTTTTTTCTGCCATTACTGTTTTCCTCCTGTTGTACTTCGTTATAATGGGACTATTCAGCAAGATGCATGCCCGTAGCTGTGTTTCTACATTTGATTAATTTTGTTGACTTATTTTAATGTACCGTTTAAGGAACGAGGTCTCCTGTCGGAATAAAGACTGATCGTGTCATCGGGTCAACAGTTTGTGAACAAAGGAAGATGGGCGGGGTAAGAGGGAATGTTGGAATATGGACTGCGTGTGTCCGTGGGGAAAAAGAAGGCGCCGGGGACCGGGAAAACTGAAGACAGAATAAAACCAGGGTCCAGGGTACAAGGCGTGAGGTTTAAGGAAAAAAATGAATAATATAAGGTATGCGGGAAAGAATGGTACATTTCGAATTTCTGATTGCGGATTTAATAAATATTTCAGGTGGGTTCGAGATTCCTGGCGCTGGGCACTGGGCGCTAGACACTAGGAAAGATAAAGAAAAAAGTTGTAGGTCAGACCTTGTCCCGCTTCAGCGGAAAGTTTCCTGATGCAAAGCTGATCTCACAAAACACCCAGAGGTTTTTCCACTACAATAGATTATATATCATACTCATGTAGTGGATATTCGATAGCTTCACTGGAGATGTGAATGCAACGCCTTGTATCCTTGCTCATTTTCTGAGATTTGATAACACGACCCAACTGATCATGATTAATAATATCTTTGAGAATCGTGCACTGATCAAGATCTTTGGCCTGTTTAGCGTCGTTTCTTCTCTTCTGGGCAATAATAAGTTTATGAAGAAAGAATGCCTCTGGAATGGGAAACCGTATGAAAAAGTCATCCATCTCGGCTAATTCTGAAAACTCTATAAGGATGTTAATAAACGGAAGTGGTTGTGCTGTTATATTCCATTCCTTCACAACGACAATATTGCGCTCACGCCCTCCTTGCCGGTGAGCAACAAATTCAATCTCATAACCTCCCGCCGTGAATTTTTGCAAACCCTGTGCAGAAATGAAGTCGGAAAAACCAATATCTGAAATCATTTTTTCAAGGTCGGCTTTATTATCGTTCCGTTGGTGAGCAATGTGAACAGCAAAATCTACATCCAGTGTCTTTAGTACATACTTAACATTATACAGTTCCTGGTAAATGGACATTACCCAACTCCCCACAAGAAGGGATCGATCGAAAAAACCGGAAATGCTTAAAGTTCTCAGGAGACCATAAATATCAGGAGGAAAGACGATGTTTTGAAGTCTTTTAATGACGATCTCCCTTTAACTTAGGAATCTTGAGGAGTCGTTCCAGATACTTCATACGTTTCTTATATGCTTTTATTTCCTTGTTATATTTGTCCCGTTGTTCGATTTGACTGCGCAGCTCCGGCAGGTCTTCCTCCGAGACATGCCTGTTTACTACTCTTCCCTCTTCACGCGACACAATATAGTGGTATAAATACTCTTTGCCCATATACTTCTTTTTTCTCTTATTAAGAGATCCCTTTGGATATTGAGCCACTTTTTCAAGAAGAGAATTAAGCACCTCATGACAGCGCTGGTATTCTTCCTCCAGCATACCTTGAACAACCACATCTTTTTCCGCTACTTTCATTTTATTTATATATTATTGTAGTGGAAATATGTCAATCATAAATCAGGGAGTTTTCTGATTTGCAGGTTCGAGATTTCCGGCGCGTAGTAAATAGATTTCGGATTGCGGATTTAATACATATTTCAGGTGGGTTCGAGATTCCTGGCGCCTTAATCATCATGTTTTACCCATGTCCTGAGCTAAAACTTGGGGCAAAGCACTTCTGACAGCTGTTTATCCTCATCTTAACTGTTAAGATTTCACCAAAGGCCCCCTATTCTCCGGTGGACCCTTGGGCCTGAGCCCTCTTTCTCCTCTGGACAAACAGTTCCTTTCCTTGACAAATCCTGTCTGTTTATAAATAATTACAACACATGATATTCATTGACCAGGAGGTTTCCCGCTGCCCGCGATTTCACCCGCAACGGACGGAGTCTGTTTTTTTTGAGGCACGGGGCACATGGCGCTGGGCGCGAGGGAAAAAGATGATAAAACAAACAGGGTCTGATGAACCGTAATTCCCTACAGATCCAGAGGGCTTTTAACACCAAGCTTATTCTTTTGGGCTACATGCGTGTAGATCATGGTGGTCTGAACATTTGAATGTCCCAGAAGCTCCTGGATCGTTCTGATATCATACCCGTTTTCCAGAAGGTGTGTTGCAAAACTGTGACGCAAGGTATGAACATTTACCTGCTTGGCGATGTTTGCTTTCTGCGCTGCGGACTTGACGGCATGCTGGAGGCCGCTTTGATGTACATGATGCCTCCTTATACAATTCGCCCGGGGATCGATCGACAGGTTGCTCGATGGAAATAACCAGTACCATTCCCAGGATTTTGATGCATTCGTGTATTTACGTTCCAGTGCACCGGGAAGATATACCCCGGCGACATCCTGTTCCCGGTCTTCTTCATATATTATCCGGGTGCAATCTATATGATATCGAAAATCATCCTTTATGCTTTCAGGAAAGATGGTCTCGCGGTCTTTGTCCCCTTTTCCGGATCGAATGATAACGCTGCTCCTCTCAAAATCCAAGTCTTTGACTCTCAGCCTTATGCACTCACTGATCCGAAGGCCACCGCCGTATATGATCTTTGCCATAAGCAGGTGTATTCCTTCAATCCGGTCAAACAGACGGTGTATCTCCTGCACGGTAAGCACGACAGGTATGTTTCGTTTTCTCTGTGCTCGAACAGATTTTCCAAGCTCGCCCACATCTTTTTCAAGCACATGACGATAGAAAAAAAGCAATGCATTGAAGGCCTGGTCCTGGGTAGACTTTGCAACCCTTTTTTCCACGGCAAGATGAGTCAGAAAATTTATCAGATGATCCCCTTCCAGTTTGTTCGGGTCGACACCTGTGAAAAAACCGCGAAATGATTTCAGCCATTGCATATATGTCTGCTCCGTCCTGTATGAGCGGTGTTTCAGTCTCAGGATTTTAACCATATGATCTTCAAGCCCTGTCCAGTCAGGGATGAAATCCGTGTTTTCTTCATCAGGTTCAGATGATGTGCGCTTTATATAATATTGATAGAGCGAGATAGCTTCTTTTGCCTGTTTGATCTGCCAGTCTTCTTTGCTCTTTTGGAGATATTTAAGATAACGGTTGATATCGTCTATACCTGCTGGTTTCCCCAGATCTTGCCCAAGATAATTATAGAAATTGCTTACCCATATGGCATAATACGGCCTTTGCTTTTCAGGGATCATACGTACTGATTGCAGATACTCAACGAATTCTATCATAACTTATATGCATTGCATCTAATAGTGATACTTAGTACAAATTGTTGTATTCCATGATAATCCGCAATAATCAAAATGCAATGATCTATCTGGATAGCCAATCAAATATTGCAATTATTTCAGGCAGGTTGTAGATTAATTTTAAAATCTGATTGACATGTGCAAGTTTTTAATATGGAGGCGTTGTTTTTGTTTTTATGGTGTTTGATTGGAGAATAAGTGTGTCTTACTAATATATAAGTTGGGCTGAAGCAGAGGAGTTAATTTTGAATGAAAATGAATAAGACAAAGATCCGCTGGTTAATAATTATTCCTTTGCTGCTTCTTGCCCTCCTTACCTTTTCTGGAGCTGTCGCACAGAGAGATTTGGCAGATGTAGGATGGAGTGCAATAATGGTAATTGCTGCACTTGGGCTAATTTTCAATTGGCAATGGACGCGATATGCATTTTATCTTTTAGCCATTACGCCTATCTTGGTTTATTTACGTATTTTTATATCAATATGGCATTCAGGAGGATTATACAAATACCCTGAAAGAGCAACGAGTGATATAATTGATGGAATCATTACTATCCCAATATGTCTCGTTATCTTCTACTTTGTATTCTCATATTTCAAAAGCATCAAACCCATAGAACCCAACTCAGTGGACACAACGAACCCTATCAATAAGGGTCGCACGATAAGTCCAATTACATTTGATGATGTTATCAAAGGTCTTCTATTTATTCTTTTGATGATAATTACTTACATTGTTGTTGTAAAAGTAGGCAAATACATATTCAACACTTTTATGGGATCTACCAATCTTCCGTTCATCATTCCTCTGATTCTATTAATCGTGTTGGGGTATGCATGTATAGCTGCATTGGCAAAGGCCGTTGAATCCGGTTTTTCTTTGAATTCACTTTTCAGGAGAAGCAAAAACAACAAGGCCTCTGATAAAAAAGAAAATGATGAAAAGCCCAACCAGGGCATGCAGTCCGACGCGGCAGAGCCGCGCGGCTGATGCCCACCGTTAGGCATCAGTCATGAATATCATCACCCCCACATCACCAAATGGAAGTTCAATCGAGATATCTCCCATCCGAAGGGAAGACCTCGGCAAGGTATTAATTCGCTGCCTTCCAGACGGCTACCGACTCGAGAAGCTGTTTAAGACACAAGAGATTATCGGTATCGGCGCGTGGGACGGTGACAAATGCATCGGCCAGCTGCATTGCTATCGTTTAATCCTTCCCCATGGGTCCGCCGATCTCTGGCCACCTGGAGCCGACCTTCCTATGTAGAGGGTATACTTAATGGTTGCCTAGGTATCTCTGGTCCGGTTTGGTGCCATGCCTGTTTTCACGTTGGTCGGTCTATCGAGAGTTTTGCTCATTCTGACGATCCAGATTCACGGTATTTCGGTCGGGGCATTGGAACAGCCTTAGCTCAGGTGTCTGTTCACTGGGCCAAAGAGCATGACTACGAAGCTGTGATCGCCCCCGGAACTCCTGATGGTCTTTTTTCGTTCTCTGTGTTGGCCGGGGGACTTCCATGGTCAACGTACCAGACACTCGGGTTCACGGATGAAACGTTTGAAACTGACGATGATCTGCCAGAGTGGGCCAAGGGCAATGTACCGCCTGAGCTCATGAAAGACGTCGAAGCTGCATTAGCTACGGGGCGACCCAAAAGAGAATTTCATAGTAAATTGATGGTGCTGAGGCTAAAAAATGCCTAACAAGGCGCCGCACCTGACCGCTATTCCGCTGCGCTTCATAGCGGCAGGTGAGCTTGGTCGTTATGTGTCGAAATAATATCAGGAGTTTATTGATGAAAAGAAGGTTGGAAAAAATAATTGAAGACAAATTGATATCAAGCAGGCTGTGGTCTAATGAAATTGAACAGGACTGCAAA
>JAFGTK010000235.1 GCA_016934135.1 Deltaproteobacteria bacterium
GAGGTATTTCACGGCATACGTGTGGCAGCTCCCGGTCACCACCGAGCGCGCACGCATCGGCGGCGTTGAGATGTACGGCTACCCCAAGTTCCTGGCGGACATCGTCTTTGCCGATGAAGGCTCCATGCTCGCCTGCACGCTCTCAGAAGGCGGCAGGAACATCCTCACCCTGAAGGGAAAGAAGCTCAAGACCGGAACGGAAAAGGTCAACCGGTTCAAGACCTATTCCATCAAGGACGGGGTCCCCCTGGTGGCAAACGTGTACATGAACCCCATAGAGTTCGGCAAGTCCATGAGCGGCAAGGCAGCCCAGCTCACCCTGGGCGACCACGAGATTGCAGAGGCGCTCCGCAAGCTGGAACTGGGCGACAAGCCGCTCTTCTTCCAGTACATGCCCATGATGGAGGCCATCCTGTGCGCAGGGAGAAATCTGATGGATGATTAACCCATAACGCCTGATTTACTTGCCAGATATGGAGCATTTTCTTTCGTGAGTAGGGATGTTCGAGGTTAAGAATTGGAGTACTGGAGTACTGGATAAAAACCGGGGTTTAGGGATCAGAGAAACAAAGCATCACCCTTTTTCGGCATCAACAATAAGATGTCGTTCGACTATAAGAAAGCCCCTAAGATGATTTTTTCTCAAACTCTTCTCTCACGGCAATGCCGATCTTTTCCAGGGTGTATGGCTTTTTGATATATTGGCCGGCACCCAATCTTTGGGCCTCTTTGACATGGTCCGTTTCGGAGAACCCGCTCGCAATGATCGCCTTCTGACCGGGACGCACTTCCAGGATCCTCTTGTATGTTTCGAGCCCGTCAATGCCGGGATCCATGATCATATCCAACACCAACAGATCCACTGAATTGTCTTTCAGATATTCAACCGCCTCTTCACCGCTTGCAACGGATTCGACCGAGTAGTCTAATTTCCTTAAAATTCCGGATGCAATCTCACGCTGCTCCTCCACATCATCCACCACCAGAATGGATTCCCCCTTCCCCATATAATCTTCCGGCGGCAAGGCCTCTTCTTTTTCCATGAGTGCTTTCATGGTTACCGGGAAATAGAGGGTAAACGCAGTTCCTTTTCCTACATGGCTTTGAACATCAATATACCCTCTATGATCTTTGACCGTTCCCCACACCACGGCCATGCCTAATCCTGTCCCGCTTTTTCCCATCACCTTTCTGGTATAGAAAGGCTCGAATATCCTATGCATATCCTCCGGTGAAATACCTACCCCGGAATCTGATACCGTCAGCACAATATAATCGCCTTCTTTCACATAATCATAACCCGTTATTGGCATATCAATATATCTGCTTTTGGTTGATATAAGAATGTTGCCGCCGTCAGGCATTGCCTCTGCGGCATTAGAGACCAGATTCATGATTGTTTTCAGCAGGTGAACAGGGGAGCCCATTATATTGAGCAGGTTTTCCTCAAGATCGGTTTCAATGGCAACGCCGGGATGAAACTTTTTCAGATTTTCAAACTCCGGAGATTTGAGATAGCTATGTATAATTTGATTTAAGTTCGTAACTTCTACGCCAACAACCCCTCTTCGCGCCAGTGTTAACATGTCCTGAACAATAGCGGCGGCTCGTTCTCCGGAATTTTTTATGGTCAGGACAGGTTTTCTCAAGGGGCTGTCTTCGGGCAGATCCGTTAATATTAGATCCGGGTAACTGACAATGCCGGACAGGATATTATTAAGATCATGGGCCACACCCCCTGCCATAGTGCCGATGGCCTCCATTTTTTTTGCGAGCTGAAGCTGGGTTTCAAGTCTCTGTTGCTCGGTTGTATCAAGAAATATGGTAAGAATGAGGCTTTTTCCTGCCACTTGAATAATTTTGGCGAACATGACTCCGCTCAGAATGGATCCGTCTTTGACCCTGAAATTCATGTTCAACCCTCGGACTTCTCCGGAGGTTTGCAGTATTTTCAGGAATTCTGCCCTGTCCCCTTCTGAATAAAGACCCATTTCGACTGCACTTTTTCCGATGATCTCTTCCCGGGAGTACTGACTGAGTGCGCAGATCATATCATTGACATCCACCAGTTTACCGGTTTCCATATCAGTCAAGGTAATGGCCTGGGGAGACAGATCAAAAACACTGCGGAATTTTTTTTCGCTTTCCTTGAGGATCTCCTCCGCATTTTTACGTTCGGTGATATCACGGGACACACCTATTCTGCCTGTCGTCTTCCCGTCGGCATCTACAAGAGATGTCACGTTCAGCTCTACAGGGACGGTCTTTCCGTCCTTATGTTTGAGTTCCATCTCGTAAATGGGAATTTCTTCGCCGCCGAGACCTCTTTGAAATCTTTCAACCGTTGATTGAACGTATTCGGGAGCAATGATTTCAGTGAAAGGGCGCCCCAGAAAATCTTGAACAGGATACCCGGTAATATTCTCAAACCCGGGATTGAGAAGGGTGAATCTCCCTTGCATATCCATAGTAAAGACACAATCGCTTATGGTATCTATGAGAGTGCGATATCGCTGTTCGCTGGAGATCAGCTCTTTTTCAGCACGCCTGCGCCTGATGATGTTTAAGAGCAGAAGGATAATAATGGCGGTCTCTGCTGTCAGTGCCAATCCAGCGGCCCAGATGAAATATCGATGCCTGTGATAAAAGCTTTCCGGCATATTGATGATTTCGCTGGCTGAAGGAAGTTTGTCCACCGGCAGGTTATGCAGGGCAAGTTGATGATAGTCGAACATATAACGATTGGGTGACTCCATGATAACGGGTATGTTTTCCGCCCGTTCCCCTCTGAGGATTTTAAGGGCCAGTTGAGCTGCGATCCGGCCCTGTATCTCGCCGCTGGTGAGCATTCCGCCGACAATCCCCTCCCCGAGGTAAAAAGTCCATGGCCCGTAAATAGGGACTCTGCTATGGGCTGCGATAAGTCTGAGGCTGTCCTCATGAGTGAAGTTTTGCCCCTTGTTGTCCCGGTTGAAAACAAAGAGAAACACAATAGCCCCGCTGGAAAGCCGTGAAACCTCTGTCTGGAGTTCGGCCATTGACACATCACTCACATAACGAAAACGCAACCTTTCCTTAAAAGCCTGGAACGTTTGTCGGGCCGTGTTTTCGATGGCCTTGCCGGTAAGGGTTATATCGCTGATAACCAGTACTTCATTAATATCCGGCTGCAGCTCAAGCGCCGCTTCCAGGGTGCTCTTCGGATCGATGGCCTCGATGACGCCGGTAAGCCCCCCTTTACGGTTACGCATGTCAGGATCGTAACCATTAACAGCGCAGAAGACGATCGGAACACCCTCAAACAGCGATGCAGCGCGGTCAAGCAGAAAGGTTAAGGCCTGATCATCGGAACATATGATGACATCTATCGCCTCCGGCTCGGGGTACTTCATTCGCAACAGCTCGGCTGTCTGATCCAGGTA
>JAFGTK010000236.1 GCA_016934135.1 Deltaproteobacteria bacterium
CGATTGAGGAGCAGACGGCGTATGTACCTGAAGCCATTGACCATGAGCTGATGGTGAAAACCTATCACCAGACAATCCTGGAGATAATTCGAAAAAATCTCTACTATCCGGGCAGCGCCAGGAGGAGAGGGATTGAAGGAACAGTGTATATCCGGTTTGTACTGGATGCAAAAGGAACGGTAAGCGACATCAGCGTGGAAAAGACATCGGGATACACGCTCCTGGACAAGGCGTCGGTCAAGACCATAAGAAGATGCATATTCCCGCCTCCCCCCGATAACTTCCTGACACTGAGCATACCCATAACATTCAAGCTTGTAGAGGATTCATGAACATGCAAAACCCTTTTATAACCGCAGAACACCTGACCTTCAGCTATGAAGAGGGGAAACCGGTATTCGAAGACATATCGTTCTCTCTGAAGACCGGCAAGCTCTATGCCCTGATGGGCGGGAACGGCTCCGGGAAAACCACTGTCCTTAGATGTCTCACCAGGCTGCTTCCCGGATATTCCGGGGCTATTACAATGAACGGATCTCCCCTGAGATCCCTTACCAGAAGGGAGACCTCACGCCTCATGAGCATAGTCCCACAGGAACACACAACTATCTTTCCCTATCTCGTTAAAAACATGGTGCTCATGGGAAGGGCTCCCTATGTGAACACCTTTGATTCCCCTGGAAAAAAAGACCGTGACCTTGCCAGGCAGGCCATGGAAGATGTCGGCATCATGCCGCTTTCCGATAAGCTATACACCCGGATCAGCGGGGGAGAACGTCAGCTCGTGCTCATTGCACGGGCACTGACCCAGAGCACCCCGGTCATGGTGCTCGATGAGCCTACCTCCCACCTTGATTTCCGCAATCAGATCCTCATCCTCTCCCTTCTGAAACGTCTCGTTCAGGACCGTGGCATCCTCGCAATCATAGCCATCCACGATCCGAATCATGCCCTGCATTTTGCCGACGAGGTGATGATCCTCAACAAGGGTCGCATTACCAAAAGCGGACCGCCGGGAATTGTACTAAATCAGAAAACCATCCAGGATGTCTATGGAGTGGAGGTGGAGGAGATCCGCCGCGAAGGAAACATCCGCGGGGTCATACCATTAAATCATACCCATTCCTCCACGGAGCATACGTCATGAAAAAGCTTCTTCCCGGTGTACTTGTTGTTGCCTGTCTTTGCACCATTTTCATTTTTATGAGTCTCAGACAGCAGGCTTATTCTCCTTTAAGCACGGACACGCGCATCATCAAAGATATGGCAGGAAGTGAAGTCGTCCTTCCTGCTGAGGTCAATCGGGTGGTGAGCGCCATGTATCCGATCGCCACCCAGCTCATGTTTCTTGTTCAGGCCCAGAAGCTGCTTGTGGGGATCTCGGACATGGATATCAACGGTGTCATGGAGAGGATCTATCCTCCAATTGCACATATCTACCGTCCTGGCAGGACAGATGGGGGGGATATCACCAAAGAAGAGATTATCAAGATGCGCCCTGATCTGGTATTCACCCATACTCACAATGCCCTGGTCAATGACTACAGCGATGTGGGCATTGCATCGGTATGTCTCAGGCTCGAAAACCCGGATGAACTCATCGCAGGCATCGAACTCGTGGGCGAGATCGTAGACAGGCAGCAGCGCGCAGCACAGATTGCTTCCTATTACCGTGAAAAACTCGATTATATAAGGAAAAGGACCTCGCACATAACAGAAAGAAAAAAGGTGTATTTTGCAGGGCCTGCAATGCTTTCTACAGCAGGGGGTGATTTCTACCAGAACTATGTAATCGAATATGCAGGCGGGATAAACGTCGCAAGTCAAGGCCGCGGGGGGTGGTGTTCAGTATCGCTGGAACATTTGCTCGACTGGAACCCGGATTTCATCTTCATAGGCAATTACGGGACAGCACGGGTAACTGATTTTACCGATGATCCCAGGCTGAGTGAAATCAAGGCGGTAAAGAATTCCGATGTGTTTATGGCCCGTTACTATATCGGGTCATGGGACGTGCCTACACCGGAATCGCTACTGGGAATCATGTGGCTTGCTAACAAGCTTTATCCTGATGAGGTGAACTTTGATATGGCCCTCGAGATGAGGGAATTCTACACAACCTGTTATGGTTACCGCCCAACAGAGCAGGAAATCATGCAGGTCCTGGAGGGACCATGAAGCCTGCCAGACACTATATAGTCATTTTGCTGGCCCTCAATGCCCTGTTTTTTATTGTCTCTCTGTTTCTGGGCAGATACAGCATCCCTGCAGATAAAATCTGGGAGGTTTTCAGGCATCCTCTTTCATATTCTCTCAACGAGCAGACACACCTTGCCGGCATAGTTCTGTTCCAGGTCCGGCTCCCGAGGATACTTATCGCCATGCTCGTCGGCGCAGGGCTAGGGATCACAGGTGCATCGTTCCAGGGCATATTCAGAAACCCCCTGGTATCCCCCTTTATCCTCGGGGTATCGTCAGGGGGAGGATTCGGGGCTGCCCTGGCCATCCTGCTCTTTGACGATTCGCGAATGATACAGCTTTTCGCCTTTTTCTTCGGCATGATAGCAGTGAGCATCACCTATTTCATCGCCCGGCTTGGAGACAGGTTTTCCACCTATTCCCTTGTCCTGGCAGGGGTGGTTGTAGGGTCTTTCTTCTCGGCACTGATCTCTCTGCTGAAATATGTTGCAGACATCTATACCAAACTGCCCGCCATCGTGTTCTGGCTCATGGGAAGCCTTGCTTCTGTCCAGACAGGCGACATGCTTACCACTGCCCCGGTTATCATCATCTGCGTCGGAATGCTCATAGCGCTCAGATGGCGATTCAACATCCTGTCTCTGGGCAGTGACGAGGCAAAAGGGCTCGGCATCAACACCCTGGCGCTCTACGGCATAATCATCACCTGCTCAACCCTGATCGCAGCATCCATCGTTGCCATAGCAGGCATCATCGGCTGGGTGGGTCTCGTGGTACCGCACCTGTGCAGAATGATCGTGGGCGCAGACCATGAGAGGCTGCTGCCTGCGTCTGCATTGATGGGCTCGGCATACATGCTCGTTGTTGATGATCTGGCCAGGATCATAACCACACAGGA
>JAFGTK010000237.1 GCA_016934135.1 Deltaproteobacteria bacterium
GCACACATAAGCGGGCGGATCGGGGAAGACCCGAACGATATCCCAAACAACCTCATGCCCTTTATATCCCAGGTCGCTGTTGGAAAACTGTCCGAACTCAGTGTATTCGGCAATGACTACCCGACAAAGGACGGGACCGGGGTGCGGGACTATATCCATGTGGTGGATCTGGCACAGGGCCACATCTCTGCCCTTGAAAAACTCGGGACATGCCCCGGGGTTGTCACCTACAACCTGGGCACGGGCCAGGGATACAGCGTGCTGGACATGATCAGGGCCTTTGAAGAGGCCTCGGGGAAAAAGGTCCCCTACAGGATCACTGAAAGACGGCCCGGGGATATAGCGTCATGCTATGCAGATCCTTCAAAGGCACAGGCTGAGCTCAACTGGACAGCGAAAAAAGGCATCGCCGAGATGTGTGTGGATGCATGGAGATGGCAGTCTGAAAACCCTGACGGATACTGACAGTTCAGATCCAGTATACAGCGCCTGAACACCTCTTTCTTGACGCGGTATACCGGAATCGGCTAAGGAAGCGTTAAAATCATAAAAGGAGCATATCTTCGAAAAGTTTTCTGCCCATGAGTACCGATAATTCACCCTACCCATCATACGACAACATCATGAACTTTGCAGGCAGAATCCAGTTGGAATCCGGCTCTCCGGAGATCTCTACAGTGATGGATGCCGCAACCCTGATCCTCAGCAACATAACCCGGCACGCGCTTGCAGGAACCGACCACATCCCTGATCCGGATCACAGCTCCATTGAAAAGTCATGTGTCGGTGCATGCTTCATGGCTGCATGCTCAGTACCGCTTGTATATGCCCTCAAGGAACAGGATATCGACCTCGATGTGCATGAACTCATGAGCAATGCAGGCCTGCATATCTTCGGCAGCTACAAACAAACCGACAGGCAGATCATAATAGATGAGGGTATCCTGCTGTTTCAGGACATAACTATGCAGGCCGGGAACAATACAAAACTTGGAGAGTGGATGACCAGCATCCACAGTGTCACGAACAAATATGTGTCCTCTCTTGGCGATACAGAATATATTGAACTGTTTGCACCGTTGTACCTTGTGCTCCTGATGGCAACCCGCCAGTTCACCATGAACATCAAGACCAGCCAGGATTCATGACATGGGAACGCTTAAAGATTTCGCACACAAAGGGAAGGATCTGGGTATATCCAAGGCTCTGATGGCCCTTGGAGAAAGTTATATCGACCGGTTCGGCAAAATCTTAAACCTGAGGCTCGATTCAAAAAACAATGAGATACACATAGAGATAATGCTCAGGGGGGAATCCACCCCTTTAGAGATACATATAAAAGGATATACCATCATTGAAGAGGGCGGCGAGCATTTTATTGCAGCCGAAAAGATCCATGTATCACGGGAATGGATTAACGCCCTTGCCCGTGAATATATACAGGGCAGAAGGTTTAAAATATCCGGCACATATTCAAAGATACTGGAGAAGCTTGCATTTTCCTGAGAACTTATTTAGGTTCATATGTTAATATTCGAACAATTTATAAGATTGGAGTTTCATGTTGATAAAAGATATCATCAGCTCATCGAAAACAACGTTCAGCTTTGAATTCTTCCCGCCGAAAAATCCTGCAGCATGGGAAAAACTCTTTCTTACCATCGCTGATCTGCGGACACTGAAGCCTTCATGGGTGAGCGTGACCTATGGTGCCGGAGGATCTACCCGCGAAAACACACACAATATTGTCGTACGCATAAAGAAAGAGACAGCCCTCACCGTGGTATCCCACCTTACATGCGTTGAATCGTGCAGAAATGATATCATGATGATCCTTGAACGCTACAATGACAGCGGCATCAGAAACATACTCGCACTCAGGGGAGACCCTCCTGCGGGCCACATGGACTGGAAGGCCTCTAAAGACGGATTTCCGCATGCAGTCGATCTGGTGAACTTCATCAAGAAACATTTCCCTCATATGAGTATCGGGGTGGCAGGTTTTCCAGAGGGGCATCCCGCTACACCCAACAGGCTTGTTGAAATCGAGTACCTCAAAGCAAAAGTGGATGCAGGGGCCGACTATATCATCACCCAGCTCTTTTTCGACAACAGGGACTTCTATGATTTCAGAGAGCGGTGCGAGATCGCAGGCATTCATGTGCCGATCATTGCCGGAATCATGCCCATTATCACCAGGAGCGGCATGGTAAGAATGGCGGAACTTGCAGCAGGGGCACGTTTCCCAGCTCCCCTGCTCAGGGCGGTCCAGAGGGCCAATACGGATGAGCAGGTGGAAAAGGTGGGCATCCACTGGGCAACCGAACAGGTTCGGGATCTCCTGGACAATAATGCCAGAGGAATACACTTCTACACCCTGAATAATGCAAAGGCTACACTGAAGATATACGAAGCCCTCGGCGCGGCGGATTCCTCTCAGCTGGCATAACCTGTACGGTTTTGCAGGGAAGAAGGGGCCATGATGTTAGAATTGAGTCAATACCTGATAATATAAGGAGAAAACAATGAGCGAATGTCCATGCGGGTCAAAACTTGAATATGCCAAGTGTTGCGAGCCCGTCATCAAGTCCCAGCAGCAGGCAGATACAGCCGAGCAGTTGATGCGTTCACGCTACAGTGCATATGTAATGAAAGAACTGGATTATATCTATCAGTCAACTCACCCCAGCCAGAGAAATGACTATGATGAAAAGGCAACCAGACGCTGGGCAGAGAAATCCCAGTGGGAAGGGCTTGAAATACTGAGCACTGAAAAAGGCAGTCAGGAAGATGCAACCGGCAAGGTAGAGTTCATCGCCCACTTCAAGAACAAGAACAACAAACACTACCATCATGAATCCGCTGAATTTGTAAAAGAAGAAGGTAAATGGTATTTTTACGAGGGGCATATAGTCCCCCAGAAACCGGTGATCCGCTCTGCTCCGAAGGTGGGAAGAAACGACCCGTGCTCCTGCGGCAGCGGGATCAAATACAAGAAGTGCTGCGGTAAGGAGTCATAGAAGTACGCATTCAGGGTATCTGCGTCTGAACCGGGCAGGCCGGCCAGGCCAGGCTCCCAGGGGACATTTCTGCCAATGGATGATGAACTCGAATACCATGAACTCGTTATAGACGGCACGCTTGATCTTCACATGTTTCAGCCGCGCGATGTAAAGGACCTCGTGCCTGACTATCTTCAGGCGTGCAGGGAAAAGGACATCCTCCTGGTAAGGATTGTCCACGGCAAGGGTACCGGCACGCTGCGGCGGACAGTACACTCGATACTCGAAAAGATGCCGCATGTAGTTTCATTCCGACTTGCCGGTCAGACCGAAGGCGGATGGGGAGCTACGCTGGTGGAGCTGGCGCCCCTGGGAAAAGGGGTATAGAGGAAAGTGCCCCAATCTGTTGCAGAACAAACGAAAATATCGATAAATGCATTTACACGAACATCTCTTTTAAGGTAAATGTTTGTCCTTATAAAAAATAACAGTGACGGTGTACCTGAACCATGGCAAAGAAAAATCATCCTATTCTTACATCAGACATCACCCTGACGCTGATTTACCGGTGCATCAGGGGGTATTCGTCGACCTTTCGCATGAGTGTAGAAAATGAAAATGTCTGGATGAATCATGTAAAAAACGGCGGGGTTGTGCTTCTGTGCTGCTGGCATCAGCAGTTTTTCTCCGCTATCAGGCATTTCCAGAATTACAGGCCTTACAGGCCGCCATTGATGATCTCGAGAAGCACTGACGGAGAGGTCATTGCAGGCGTGGCCAGCCGGACCGGGTGGGACCCGGTACGCGGCTCTTCTTCAAAAGGCGGCAGGGATGCGTTGCATGAAATGATAGACAGGTTGAAGGAAAGAAGGGTCGCTGCCCATATTGTGGACGGGCCGAGAGGACCCATCGGGATAATCAAGCCCGGTGCCATCCGCCTGGCTCAGGAAAGCAATGCAGTTATAATACCGTTTTATACATCTGCAGACAGGGCGTGGTACTTCAACAGCTGGGATCACTTCATGATCCCGAAGCCCTTTGCAAGGGTAACGATCAGATTCGGCGATATCTTCCCGGTCCGTCAGACAAGCACAGAGGAAGAATTCGAACAGCAGCGTCTTGATCTGGAAAAGACCATGCTGGACAGCCTGATAACAAAATGAACACTTTCTCTTCACATTCCCAGGTGAATATGATAAAGAATGCTCCACTGCTGACAGGGAGCTTGCAACATAGTTCATTGAAGAAGGCAGCATGAAATAAGCGCTTTATAATTAAGCGATTATATATTAATTACGAGGAGGAAACTATGGTAAAAAGAATTGTTGTAATGGCTCTGGTGCTTCTTATGTGTTCCACAATGGGATATGGGATGGAGATTGCAAAGATAACCATGCCCGATACGTTATCGGCTGCAGGCTCGGACCTGGTTCTCAACGGTGCAGGAATAAGGACCAAGTTCTTCAAAAAGGCTTATGTAGGCGGTCTGTATCTCGAGCAGAAGTCCCAGGATGCTGGCAGCATCGTCAATGCGGAAGAACCAATGGCCATGAGGCTGCACATCACATCAGGCCTGATTACCAGCGAGAAGATGGAATCGGCAACCAGAGAGGGTTTTGATAATTCCCTGGGCGAGAACGTAGAGTCTCTAAGGGCTGAAATCGAGGCATTTATTAACATTTTCAAAGAGAAGATCAATGAAAACGATATCTTTGAATTTGTTAACGTTCCCGGCACAGGGGTTGAAGTGTACAAGAACGGTGCAAAGGCCTCTGTAATAGAGGGAGCAGCGTTCAAGAAGGCCCTGTTCGGCATATGGCTGGGTGACAAACCCGCAGATGAGAAACTGAAAAAACAGATGCTCGGTATGTAATTTATCTGCAATAAC
>JAFGTK010000238.1 GCA_016934135.1 Deltaproteobacteria bacterium
AGAAAGCGGAACCATGATTGTTCTCAATTCATGATACCCATCCATTCTCTTGTGCAAGACCTTGAGATAGATATTGATCTTTGCCGGGGCCAGTATCTTCATTCTGTGTCAACTGCAATGTACAGCGGCCTTGAGTCCCTCTGGATGAGCATAAGTACAGTCTGGCCCTTGGCGACCCCATCAATGGTTTCGAGGTATTCTTCTACATTATTTACTTTGCGGCCCCTTACTTCCTTTATAATATCCATCTTTTCTATCCTGCTCCTGGCAGCGCTTCCATTGGGATCGATATCGATCACAAGGATGCCTGCTGTTTCTTCAAGGTTGAATTGTCTTTGGATATCAGGGGTTATATCCTTGAGAACAAGCCCGAACCTGTCTTTTGTCTCTTCTGTTTCATCGGGGATCTGCCCTAGGTTAGATACATGTTCCTCTAAGCGCTTTTCTAGTTTTGTCTCAAGAGTAATCGTTCTGGCCTCCCGCCAGACAACTATTTCAACCTTTGCATCGGGTTTCAGGCTCCCGATGTAACGGGTCAGACCTCTAGGATCTTCAATGTCGTGCGAATTGATCTTAACGATGATATCGCCTGGCTTCACCCCTGCCCTGTCTGCAGGGTCGCCTGAATAAACCATGGTCACCATGGCTCCTGCAGGATCGGTCAGACCGACTGCGCGGGCAATCTCTGGGGTAACCTCCTGAATGGCCACACCAAGCCATCCTCTGGCAACCTCGCCCTTGTCTTTGAGTTCAGGCAGTATGTCCTTGACCATATTGATGGGAATGGCAAATCCTATCCCCTTTCCCGAAGAGACAATCGCTGTGTTGATGCCGATAACCTGGCCGTCCATGTTTATGAGCGGTCCGCCCGAATTACCCGGGTTGATGGCTGCATCTGTCTGGATAAAACTATCATATGGGCCAGCACCTATTATCCTGGCCTTTGCCGATACGATCCCCTGCGTCAGTGTATGTCCGAAACCGAAGGGATTCCCTATGGCAATGACCCAGTCCCCGATCTCAAGTACATCCGAATCACCCAGAACGGATACCGGGAAATCCTTTCTGTCGGAATCGATCTTGATCAGCGCGATATCCGTATTGTCATCTTTCCCCACGATCGTGGCTTTATATTCCTCGTCATCTGACAGGGAGACAAATATCTCATCTGCTCCCTTCGTGACATGATTGTTGGTAAGAACATACCCGTCACGGGAAATAATGAACCCGGACCCCAGACTTTTCTGTTTCAGGTCCTGCTCGGGAAGTTTGTCGAAGAATTTTTTGAAGAATTCATCAAACCAGTCGTTCTCCCCTCCCGGCCCTTCGAAATGCTTGTACAGTTCTCTTCCCATGATCTTCTTGGAGGTCCTGATATTCACTACTGTGGGAGAAGTGGATTTGGCCAGAGTGCTCAGGGAAGGCATGACAACATGTACACTGGAGGTGCCTGCACCGTCCCGCCAGAACGGCAGAGCCTCGCTGTTCGGGGAAAGGCTCAAGGAGGTGGATATAAACATCCCGACAAGGGCCGAACACACAGCAACCATAACAAGTATGCCTATTGAGGGAATCTTCCTGTTCATTTCTCACCTCTTTCTGCCTCGATATAACCGAGTCTCAATTCATAAAGAATACCTTCGATCAGATTCTCTTCTTCAGCACTCAGATTACCCCTGGTCTTGGCCTGAAGCAGCGCCAGGATATCAATGTTCTGTCTGGCCAGTTCAAGATTTTTGCTGATCCGGCCGGTCGCAGGGTCCGGCACCTCGCCCATACTTATCATGGCGGCAGACGCGAAGCTCATGATCAGGGTGGGAAAATCTATCTTCAATTCTCTGTTCTGCCCGGCAACATCACCGGTTCTTCCGGGCTGCCCCGGAGGCTTGTCAGATACAACCGAATCATCTGCTCCGGGTTCACCTCTTTTATCGGCAAAGGTATATCCTTTCTTTTCGTCAACCATACAGCTCCCCACTAATATTATGTATAGGGAATATCTTGTCTTTAATAAAGATTATCTTTGAATCGAGATATCTATTCACATCATCCTTCAATCGGGGGGCTATCTTGTAGGGAGAATCACGTAGATCTTCCACACTGTTGCCATGCCCAGTCAGGGCACCGCCGACAAGACCGAGGTAGGGATCGTGAGGCTGCAGACCATTGAGTTCCGCCCACGCAAGGGTCCAGCCCCGCACCACGTCGGGAACGCTATACCCGCCGCCGCCCAGGGCAAGAATCTTCGGACAGCTTGCCCGAATCTCTGCAATCACTTCACAGTAACCATTATTCGTCAGTCTCAGATTGGTCAGAGGATCCTTCTTCAAGGTATCGAGCCCGATCTGTGCCACAACACACTGCGGTTTGTATGCCTTGACCAGGGGTGTATAGATTTCCTTGAAAACTTTTATATACGCCTCATCATCCGTGTACTCCGACAGGGGTACATTGACCGTGTATCCCAGTCCTTTTCCGCTGCCTATCTCGTTCTCGAACCCCACCCAGGGATACAGCGTCTCTCCGCTCTGGTGGAATGAGATAAAAAGCACATCATCCCGATCATAAAAGGCATCCTGAACTCCATTGCCATGGTGAGCGTCGATATCCACATAGAGAATTCTCTCATACCCGCTTTTCAATAACCGCTGAATAGCTATGACGATATCATTGACATAACAGAACCCTTCGGCATGTCCGAACCCTCCATGATGAAGCCCGCCGACAGGACTGAAGACAATATCCGCATGACCGCTCGAAATGAGATCTGCACTTTTAAGGGTTGCACCCAGGACAAGAAGGGAGAAATCATAAACCCCTTTGAACACGGGATTGTCGGATGTACCAAGACCGTATTCAAGCATAGTGAAATCAAACGAACCTGTGTTGGCGGCCTTAAGCGCCTCAATGTACTCTTTCGAATGAAACTCCGTCAGGGCATCCTCACTGGCCGGTTCCGGCTCCATAACAGTGATCCATGGTTTATCAAAAAGGCCGTAACGATAGCATAGCTCATATACCATTGTAGCCTTATAGGGCTTGAACGGATGCTGATCTCCCAAGCTATAGGTATCGTACTTTGAAGTATACATGAAAACGGAATTCAATCTCTGGCTCCTTATGTGCCCGGTTATGTTTCTTTTTGCAAAATGCAATATAACAAAAGTTGCCTTGACAAAAAAGATTAATCTTTTTGTGAAAATAAGGAAAGCCCTACTAAAGAACAGCCGGCATAGTGATGTCTGATAAAAAATGTCTCATCTTAAATCCCTTTTTATCCGATCAGTTACTACACACAGGCAACAATACGAACAGGGAGCAGCGGTGAATCAACTCATCATTGTGATACTTCAGGCAGTAATCAAGTCATCTTTTCAAAAAACATACTGCGTCATCCCTTATTAAAAGCCGGGGAGAATTGATGAAGATCCTGATAGCGGAAGACAGCGTTACAACACGAAAGATCCTTGAAGATCTTCTTGGGCAATGGGGCTACACATTTATCTCTGCAACAGACGGCAACGAGGCATTACGGATACTGGAATCCGATGAAGCTCCGAACCTCGCTATTCTCGACTGGATTATGCCCGGGATAGAAGGTATTGAGGTATGCCGTCAGATTCGCAAAAAAAAGAAATCCTCCGCCTTATACTCCATCCTCCTGACCGCTAAGGTAAAAAATGAAGAGATTATCGAAGGGCTGGAAGCAGGCGCTGACGATTATATTGTGAAGCCATTTGAAAAAGGCGAGCTGAGGGCGCGCATAAGAGCAGGACAGAGGGTTATAGAACTTCAGCTGGAACTCGCTGCACGCATAAAAGAGCTTCAGGCTGCACAGTCTCATATAAAGACACTCCAGGGCATCATACCTATCTGCGCACACTGTCATAAGATCAGGGACGACCAGGAGATCTGGCAGAAGATCGAGGCGTATATAGAAAAGCACTCAGGCGCAAGATTCAGCCATGGCATCTGCCCCGAATGTGTAAAAAAATACTACCCTGAACTAAGGACCAGCTAGCATCCACACAAGCCATTCCTGTATAGTGAATCAATGAATGTTCTGCCGACACATACTGCAATGCCGGAACACCTCAGGACGTCGAATCATCCATCCCCCCGTCAAGACAGCCCCGCAAAAGCATATTATGCCCTGATATCATACTGCAAAGAACAAAGTGGATAGACGAAACAACCCGGAATATGATAATCATGGTATAACATCCACGAAAGGAGAGGCCCTATGAGTCATGGGTTTGACATTTTAAACAATCTCATCGTCTTAGAAAACGGGAAGCTAACGGTATTGCGATCCATCGAGGATATTGAAACCCTTCTTGAAAAACTGACGAAGATTCAGGACACCTTCCGCGAAAAACATACCCCGAAAGGAACCAGGGTAAAGGCTGATATCGATTATATGATCCGACTGATCACCAACATGGCATATTTCGTATATGAAAAAGAACTGTATAAGGAACATTAAATCCCAAGGAAGATATCGATGACCAGTAAAGGCATTTCAGTTATAACATCGAAGAAGGCACCTGCTGCCATCGGACCCTATTCACAGGCTATTATCGCAGGGGGTTTCCTGTTCGTATCCGGCCAGATTCCCCTTAATCCCTCAAGCGCAACGATTATTTCCGGAGGGATAAAAGAACAGACCTCCCAGGTACTTCAGAATATCCATGCAATACTTGAACAGGCCGGGGCGGGTTTCGACAAGGTAGTGAAGGTGGAAGTATTCCTCAAGAACATGAATGACTTCACAGCTATGAACGAAATATATGCATCGTTCTTTCCACAGGATGCAGTACCTGCGAGACAAGCCGTCGAGGTGTCAAGACTGCCCAGGGACGTACTGATCGAGATTTCATGTATTGCATACCTGGGGTCATGACAACACGTATTGCTCTCAAAACACCTCAGTACGTCAAAAACAGGATAAATGTACCGACCGGTTCAAGAAAAGGTTTTGCTTTACGGTATCTTTGCGTTATGATTTCTTAATAACAATACTATTAGTAACGCAGGATCCTGATGGTGTGTCATGGATGAAGAAGAAAAGGGGAAAGTCAAAAGATCAGCCATAGTAAAATCTTCAACACAAATCCTGTGGAATCTCTTTCTCCTGAGCATAGGCAGTATCATCTGTGCTGTTGCAGTAAACGCAATTCTCATACCGCAGAATTTTTTCAGCTCGGGATTTACCGGCATTGCCCTGTTTATTCACTACCTCTTTCCCTCAAACCCTGTGGGCACGATATATCTGCTCCTGAATATTCCCATATTCATCGTCGGATGGTCGCTGGTGGGGAGGCGCTTCTTTTTCTACAGTATTATCGGCATGGCAATCTTTACTCTTGCCCTCTATACGGTCCATTTAACCATACCTATTCATGACAAGATATTATGTGCACTGCTGGCCGGGATCGTAAACGGTGTCGGCAGCGGCATTGTTCTCAGATCGCTTGGGTCTGCCGGTGGTACAGATATACTTTGCGTTATCCTGCAGAAGCTTTTTTCCATAAAGGTGGGGACCACAACCCTGATTTTCAACGGAATAATCCTGGGAGTCGCCGGGATAACCATGTCCCTTGAAGGGGCACTGTATACCCTGGTCTATCTCTACGTGAACACCCAGGTGCTGAACCTGGTCGTCCTGGGTCTGTCCAAACGCAAAGCCGTGTTCATTATATCAGACAAGTGGGAAAGGCTCTCCGAAGAGATCCTAAGGAAAAACAAAAGGGGCGTCACCATTATCGAAGGTATAGGCGGATACAGGAGAGAACACAAGCAGATCCTCTACAGCATCATTACATTTCAGGATCTGCCTGTTCTGAAAAAGATGGTTTCCGATATCGATCCCGAGGCCTTTGTCGTTGTAATGGACACCCTTGAAGTAATGGGTGCACAGGTAGGGAATCAGCCTCACTGGTAAGGATCAGACACTTAACGAATCCCGGGCATTACCTGTACAGCTTCTTCTCACCCTCCACTACATCAATGATATCGTTTATGATATTCGGCAGCTTCCTGATCACCCTCTCCCAGGATACGGTCCTCGGGGTCTCGTACAGCTCGGTACGGATGCTCTGCGCGGTTTTCTCGATAACCGGGAGAAGGCCTGCATCGATGAACGGTTTGAATTCCTCGTATGCGGTAACATAGGAGCTGAAGCGATGAGTCATAAAGGAAGGGGCAAGAAGAAGATCTCCGGCAAAAAGGATGACATTCTTAAAGACATTGTCAACCATTTCTTCTTCCTTGTTCGTATCGTAGACAAGGCCTGAGAACGCAGCGTTGTCGGCATACATCTTGATAAGGTCGTCTGCCACGCTCAGGTAGGTGGTTGTAAGGTCTCTGATGAAATGTTCCGAGATAACGAGTCCTTCCTCTATGACCAGCGCACTCAGAAGAGTGGTTACAATATCGATGCCCATCTTATAAAGGCCCGTGCTCTGATCATCGGCGGATACCGGCTGGTGTTTATGATCGAAGGGCTCCCTGCTGATCTCGACCTGTGCAGAATTGGTCGCCTTGCGGTATACTTCGATAAGGGTGAAGATCTCTACACCCCAGTTCGTGGCAAACTGCATGCGTTTTAGAAGCTGGCTGTCAAACACCACCTCTCCGGAGAGCTGATAGTTGAAAGTCAGAAGAAAATCGACCAGACGCAGAACCTTCTCCTCCTGGGTATCGGTGAACTTCCTCTTGAGCGCTATGAGCAGCGGGTCCAGAAGCAGTCTTTTTACCCTTCCGTAAAACTGCTGATCCTTTATCCGGGCATAATAGGCCTTGCTGAACTGGTAGCCCAGGACCTGCACCGGATAGAAAAGCCTGTCGAGCTGATCCCTGCTGAATGTCCTGATGTCTGCATCCACCAGTCCGATACTCTGTGCCCCCAGGGCAAGGGCAATACCGAAGGACATGAACATGTTCCTTCCCTTGCCGGGTTCTTCAAGGCCAAAGCCGGCGTCCGAGAGCTCCTGATAAATCGATGTGAACCCGGGACCGTCATTGTTCTGAATCAGATAATTCTGGACGTTGTATTGATTGAGGATGGATGCAAGTTCCCGGGCATCGTCAATGCCTGCCCGGTCCAGCCCGAAGATGATCTGGGAGAGGTAAGAGGCATCGCTGAGCTGGGAAGCAATATTCTCGAATACCGGGCGATTTTCAGGGTCAGTAAACTCCGAAGCCAGCAGCGGGATGATCAGCACCGCTTTCTTCCATTTGGAATGCTGCAGCAGCTCCTGTTCCATATTGGGGTTGTCTTCACTCAACAGGTACAACGTACTTATCTTGGTGTGCTTCTGAGCAAAATTTGACATTGTTTTGTCCTCCTTCCCTATCTGCCGGCGATCCTGCCATCATTGAACCGATATACGATATTATTTACCGGACCATATAATAATAACTGAAAGAATCACATTGTAAACCAGTGCTGTGCATACGGTCAACCGGATATACTGCGGATTGAGCGCGAAGAGTTCTAATCCGATATTTTGCAATTGATATGATAGCCCGGAGGTATGCCCGATGCCGGCCATGCCTTTGCAGAAGAGCATCCAGGCACTAAAACCATTAATCATAACAAAGATTATCTATGCGAGAAAACCGAAATACCAGCTTACTATCTGTTCACCCCAGAGTACATACAGAAGCCCCCCCAGAGCAAGGAACGGGCCGAAGGGTATTGCCGCCTGCATGGTTTTCCTCTGAACAAAAGCCCAGGGCAGACCGAATGCCGTTCCTATGAGAGACCCCATGAATATGGTGAAAAGTACCCCCTGCCAACCGATGAATACACCGATCATACCGAGCAGCTTGACATCGCCTCCGCCCATTCCTTGTTTGCCGGTGAGGAAATAGTACCCGTATATCAACGCAGTAAGCAGACCTGCACCGAGTGCAAGGCCGAGAAAAGAATCCCGGTACGAGAGAGGGAGCCAGTATACGATAGCCAAACCAAGGACAGCCCCCCCGATTGACAGGCCATCTGGTATAATCTGATAATCTATATCTATAAAAGTGATAATCAGGAGAACGCATGCCCAGATGTAATAGATAACGAAATGTATCGTAAGACCGAATCGATAGAGCATGCCAAGCGCCAGCAGGGCACTGAGCGCTTCAACCAGAGGATACCTTGGTGAAATCCTTTCAGAACAGTTCCTGCACCTGCCGAGCAGAAAGAGGTAGCTCAGTATCGGAATGTTGTCCCATGGTCTGATCTGAGTACCGCAGCCCGGACAGTGAGAACTTGGCCAGACAACGGATTCCTTGCGGGGAATCCGGTAAATGCACACATTCAGGAAACTCCCGATGAACAGGCCCAGTACTGCTGCAAGAACAGGCCATGTCACCCGATCAGATCTCCTCTTCTGAAACGAAGGATCTCACCGGAGATGGTTGTGGCTACCTCGTCCACAATGCCTTTCAGCGGATCATCGTCTGAGAGGAATGACCCGGCATCACCTAGTTTCGACCTCATTGCATCCAGGTCATCCACCATAGGTGCAATGGATTTGAGGGTATTACCCGGGTCGACAAGTGCTTTCGAATACGTATCCAGCATATCGATCGCATTTTCACTCATGGTAAGAACCTCTATCTTCAGAGGGTTTATATTGTTTATCTGCGGCATGGCCGCAAGGGGCGACACCTCTTTTGTTCCGGTATCCTGGATATCCCTGAGTATATCTTCAAATCCCCCGGGGGCGGTGCCAGGACCTGGTTGAGTCGTCTTTGGAGCAACAGCGCCGATTATCATGTTCGGATCTATCTTCATCATATCCTCCTGACAGATATGCAAGCAAGGATAGTGCCATAATAATCCTGTTATTCACAGGCCTGTCTTTTATGGCCGCAAGGAGGAACTTTCTTCCCATTGAAAGGAAAATTTCTCCTTTTTTAAATATTCAGGGAACCATCCTTTCGATCGTAGCCGCCCTGTCTTTCACGATCTCGTCGATATCCTGTTCCATAAGTTCGCGGACATATGTCCGGATCATACGTGATGTCTCTTCCAACACCTTTTTCGGATCGTTATGAGCGCCACCGATGGGTTCACGTATCAGGCAGTCCACCAACCCTTCCTGATAGAGGTCTCTTCCGGTCCCTCTTAACGTGTCTGCTGCCATCTCCTTGTTGGTTGCATCACCATATATGATGGAAGAATATCCTTCCGGGCTTATGGATGAGTAAAAGGCGTTTTCGAGCATTATGATCCTGTCGCCGAAACCCAGTGCCAGGGCACCGCCAGAACCTGCCTCGCCGATTATACATGCCACAACCCGGGTGCGCAGCGATGCAATGACGGATATGCACTGCGCTATGGAAAAGGCCTGTCCCTTATATTCCGCATCGGGTACGGGATAGGCCCCGGGCGTGTCTACAAAGGTGATCACAGGTCTTTTGAATTTTTCCGCCATTTTCATCAGACGCATGGCCTTGTAATGTCCGGAAGGGCTTGCCATGCCGTAATGATGTTTGACATAGTCCTTGTGATTGCGTGAACGTTTCATATGCCCGATAACCATCACCGGGATGTCATCCAGGAAGGCAAACCCGCCCTTTACCGCAGTATCGTCTTCATAAATCCTGTCTCCGTGGATCTCCAGGAAATCGGTAAACACGGCATCGATATAATCGTCAAGCACCGGCCTGTCAACGTGCCTGGCGAGTTCGACACTGCTCCACCTGGAAATACCCGAGTATATATCTTCCCTGAACTGTTCGACCTTCCTGGTGATATCTTCGGTATCGATACCTTCCAGCCTGGAGATGCTTTCCTGAAGTTCTTTCAGTGCGCTGTCTATTTCATCGAATCTGTCTTTTTTCGTCATTGGAGCTCTACCCCCACGCTTCCTACGAGAGAAGCGACCCTGGTCAGGAAATCCCTGGACGGCCTTACCAGGTAATCCTTTCCAGCGTCAATATTCACCACAAGCCCATCCGTTTCTATCTCGAAGGTCACCTGGCAGGTCCCCTTCGAGCTCAGCACGGCATCTTTCAGCAGCCTGATCCCGTCGGGTTCCATCTGCGCCGGCACCCTCAGCAGAAGCCTTTTAGCCAGCATGGCCTCTGCATTGTCCAGGGGATGAACCTCTTCGGCAAAGATTTCCACCTGTTCCGCATCTACCTCTGCGGCCGCATCTTCCGTGTTCAGTCCCACTCTTGCCTTTACGATAATGGGGGATTCAGCTGTTATGAGATCCTGATATTCACTGAAGAACTGAGGGAAAAAGATA
>JAFGTK010000026.1 GCA_016934135.1 Deltaproteobacteria bacterium
AAAGACGCAAAGATGTATGCCATACAGGGTGTGGCATTCGGTATAATAGTATCAATTGTACTGACCTTTGCGGGGATAACTGTTTCTCCTTATCTATTCACGTTTTTGGGTGCATCAGGCATGTATCTGAATCAGTGTCTTTTGTATATGGACACCATTTTTATCGGGAGTATCCTGTTTATCGTTAATTATATGCTCAATTCAATCCTGAATGCGCTTGGTGATACAAGGTCTTTCAGAAACTTCCTGATTATTGCATTTTTTCTCAATATTCTGCTCGATCCGTGGTTTATTTATGGCGGAGCAGGTCTGCCGCCCATGGGTATTGCAGGTATTGCACTGGCAACCTTGTCAGTCGAGCTTATTGGGGTGTTTTATCTTAGCATCAGGGTTTCAAAGACCAGGCTCGTCTGCGAGCGGTGTTTCAGCGATATCATACCAAAGGCAGGTGCCTTCAAGGATATAGCCTATCAAGGCTTGCCTTCGAGTTTCAACATGGTCACGGTGGGCCTGGGTATATTCGTGATCACCTACTTTGTAAGCCTGTACGGAAAAGAGGCTGTTGCTGCCTACGGTGTTGCCACAAGGATTGAGCAGATAGTCCTGCTGCCCACCATTGGTCTGAACATTGCTACGGTCACCCTTGTTGCACAGAACAATGGTGCCGGGCTGTTGAAAAGGATCTTCGAAACCGTCAGGACGGCACTGAGATACGGTGCCATATGTATGTCGTGCGGTACGGTTTTAGTTTTTGTCCTGGCAAGGTACCTCTTGGGTATGTTCACTTCTGATGAGCAGGTAATTGAAATCGGGACGGTTTATCTGCGTATTGCAGCATTTATCCTGTATGCCTATGTGATACTGTACGTGAATATTGCTGCCTTGCAGGGGCTGAAACAACCGATCTTCGGTCTCATCATCGGGCTTTTGCGGCAGATCATTTTTCCCTTTTTTGTCTTTTACATTCTCACTCATCTATTCGATCTTGCATTGCCAGGGATCTGGTGGGGTATCTTTTTCATCACATGGTCTGCGGCACTCATTACATTCATATATACCAGATATGTCCTGAACAATGATGTTCATTACCCTTTGTAAGTAATCTTGATATTCACAAGCAGGGTTTTTATTGGTATTCAAGTTGTCAGCATATTGATCAGCAAAGAGGTGTGCGTTCATGAAAGCGATTATGAAAAAAGGTGCACTGGGTCTTGTAGGGTTTCTTCTTGTTTGCCTTATCAGTATGTTCCTTGCCTTCAATTTAATAGTCCACAGGGGTATCGAAACCTTTGGCACAAAGATAACCGGGACGAGTCTCGATCTTGAAAGGGTACACATAGCATTACGTAGGGGGCATGCAGAAATATGGGGCATGGTCATAGGAAACCCTCAACAGTTCAAGACACCCTATGCAGTTGCATGTAAAAGAATCACTATTGATTTTGATCCTGAATCCATATTCTCACCCTCCATTCTCATAAGAGAGATTGTTATTGAAGATCCTGAAGTGATGTACGAAGGCTTGGGAAGTGAATCCAACATAAATGTATTGAAAAAAAACATCGAAGCTGTTCATTCTGACAAGGCAGTTTCTGAAAAAGACGGTGATGTGAAGAAGGTGGTGATAGAAAGGCTGCTGATAAGGAGCGGTCAGATCCATCTCAGTGCAGGTTTCATCACAGGTCCAGGGGCAACGATCCCTTTGCCCGAGATCGAGATGACGGGAATTGGAAAGGATAAGCAGGGGGAACCATTGATCTATATATCCAGGGTGATATTCAGTGCCTTTTCCCGCACAATCTTCACTGCTGTTTCCTCCGGCGACAGATTGATGAAGGATGCAACCGATGTTTTCAGCAAGGTCCTTTCAAAGGGTGTTGATGCAGGCAATGGCTCTATCGAAACACTTAAACGAGCAGGCAGAAAAGGTACGGAAGAAGCGATAGAGGGTATCAGGACAATCTTTGGAGGTAAAAGGTAACCCGATGATTAAATTAACATAATTAGATTTACCTATACATAAAAGCGATTTTATGGCATCTCTTTTTTGGCTGTGTTTGCACAGTCAAGAGAAAATAAGAATCGCAGGAGGGAAACATGCTGAATGAGAGAAACGAGGAAGGGATCATCATCGCAGAATTCGACAACGGCAAAATAAACTCAATTACTCTCGAGACATTGAGAAAACTACGGGAAATCGTGAAAAAGGCCAATGAAGACGATTCCATCAGGGGAATCATTCTGACAGGCGCGGGTAAGACCTTTTCCGGAGGGTTTGATCTCCCGATGTTTTTAGGGTTCAAGGATGTGCAAGAGGTTTATGAGTTCATTAAGGAAGAGGATGAGATCCTTACCGAACTGTTCATGTGCAGGAAGCCCGTTGTATCGGCTATTAACGGCCATGCCGTTGCGGGTGGCCTGATTTGTGCCATGGCATCCGATTACCGGATCGTCAAAAACCATCCGAAGATCAATCTGGGCATGAGTGAGATCAAACTCGGTCTTCCGCTCTCCCTGGCACAGGCCGAAGTTATGCGTTTTGGATTTGACAGCGATAAGAAATGGCGTGATGTCATGTATTTTGGTAAGATGTTCACTATCGAGGCAGCCAAAGAGTTCGGTATTGTAGACGAGATTGTGGAAGAAGATGAGCTGATTAACAGGGCAAAAAAGATAATATCAAAATGGATCGATAACCCTGGCAGGGCATTTATCAAACTGAAAGAAGGGCTTAAAAAGCCTGCAGCAGACAGAATTAAAAAGAGAATGGCCGAAGAAGACTGGAAGGATAACTTGCAGTGCTTCTTTGATAAGAATGTACGGGGATCCCTGGAATTCGTAATGACCATGATGTAGGGACTCACTGTACAAGATAAAGACATGAAATATCTCTAGGGGCGGCCTGGGCCGCTCCTGGCACCTTGGCAAAGGCGGCTTTTGCTCCCGAAGAATAAGTTGTTGAATTTATACTGTTCTCAGACAGCAAACGCAGTTGCTGGTATACCTGAAATCTTCCTGAATGCCCGGATATTAAGAAGAATACCCCTATAATATGAGATTCATGATATAATACACATCGTTATTGAGAAAAGTGCATGATAAACATTACCGATACGATCTTTATAAACGAAAACGAACTCAGTTGGGTTTTTGTCCGTTCTTCCGGACCTGGAGGCCAGAATGTGAACAAGGTTGCGACTGCGGTGCAACTGCGATTCAATCTTGCTCATGCCCAGGGTCTGCCCACGGATGTGCGAACAAGGCTCATGCTCAATGAAGGTAAACGTGTAACTGCAGACGGAATCCTGATCATCAATGCCCGGAGGTTCAGAACTCAGGAACGTAACAGGAAAGATGCCCTTGAGAGACTTATCGATATCATACGTACTGCATCATTCGCTCCGAAGAAGCGTATAAAAACAAAACCGACACCTTCTTCGAAGATTAAGAGGGTGAAGCTCAAGCAGCATCGAAGCAGGGTAAAGGAGTTGAGACAGCATACAATGCATACTCAGGATTAGGTCCTGTAAGTGGTTCATTGCAGGAAATAAACATAGTATAAGGGATACTGAAAACAGATGTCGGAAAGAAAGCTCATTGTGCTTGGAACAGCCAGCCAGGTCCCTGCGCGCAATAGAAATCAGGGGGGCTATCTCCTGCGTTTCGACGATTATGGCTTTCTCTTTGACCCGGGCGAAGGCACCCAAAGGCAGATGATCTTTGCAGGTGCCAGGGTTTCTGAGATAACAAAGATATTCATAACGCATTTTCATGGTGATCACTGCCTCGGCCTTGCCGGTATCATTCAACGCATATCTCTTGACAGGGTGGAGCACACGATAGAGGTTTACTATCCTTCATCTGGAAAGAAATTCTTTGAGAACCTCTGCAACTCGTCTCTTTTCTATAATGTTGCAAGGCTGAAGGAGTGCCCTGTGGAAGGACCGGGGATAATCTTCGAAGACTCCAGGTTGATCATTGAAGCGAGAAAACTGGATCATGACGTAGACACATACGGGTATTGCATCCGGGAGAAAGACTCGTATACCCTGATTCCTGAACGTCTTGAGCGAGCCGGGATATCCGGCTCAAATATCAGTGTGCTCAAAAGTGCAGGTACGGTTACAATCACGGACAGGACCATTACCATTGAGGAAATGGGGTCAGTGCTGCCGGGTCAGAGATTCGCCTTTGTAATGGATACAAGACAGTGTCAGGCTGCATATGAGCTCGCCCGGCATGCAGACCTTCTCGTATGCGAGGCCACCTACCTTTCCGATCTTGAGGCAAAGGCAAGGCAGTACGGGCATCTCACCGCGGGGCAGGCCGGACGGATAGCCAGAGATGCATGTGCAGGAAAGCTCGTCCTCACGCACTTTTCCCAGCGGTATATGACTGCAGATGCCCTTGTTCATGAGGCCGGGCAGTTTCATGAAGATGTGGTTGCTGCAAATGATGGCGATCATATCGAGTTTCCTCGAAGAAAGCGTAATATGTGATACTTGAATCATCTTGAAAGATTCATGGCTCTCTTTGATGATCATCTTCTTTCTGGATATACGCTTCAAAAACATGCTCGTCTGACTCCTGATCCTTGTATCTTTTCTTGCGGATCACCGCACGCAGGTACATTCCTGCAGTCATCAATGCAGACAGGATAAAGATCACTGTATAGATATTGGCTGCGAGGTAGGAAAATGTCCTGTTCCATGAGCGCTGCTCTTTCAGCCATTGCTGCTCCAGTTCATCAACGCTCAGCATGAGGCTCATGGAGATGGCCTTATCTGCATCAATCCCTGACTTCATGGCTGCAAGGATATTGAGGATACCGTTTTTCCCATATGTTGCGATGATGTACTCTACGATCTCTTTGCTTTGATCATAGGCGAGTATGAGGTCATGCTCGTTTTGAGGGAAATGATATGATAATGCATCGAGCCTGATAAATCCGCCTGTTAATGCAGTCCATCTGCGGATGGACCCTTCCCTGTTCGTAACTATCTCTGCCATGCCGCCGCTTACCCACTGGGCAACTCCTTCGTCGATCCACCTGGGGAGGTGAACCTCTGTGATGTGGCGATGAAGAAGAAGATGGCACAGTTCATGTTTTATCGTGGCCCTCAGGGTGAAGGGATGGGTGTTCATTCTCGAATAGTCGACAACGATCAGGTTTTTTCCGGGAACCGCATAGGCAACATAAGAACTGTTGCCTGACATCTGTCGGAAATAATCACGATTTCCGACAAGAACGATTGACGGCCGGAAATCAACGATCCAGAACAGATTGGTCTCCAGTTCCTGTTTTATTGCAGGATAGATATTGAGTACCTCCTGAGCGGCAAACTCTAGGGATTTGTCGAACAGCACAGTGACGGATTCGGTTTCTATTGTGGATATGTTCTGGGCATAAAGGGATGAAGCCGGCATCATAAAAATGAAAATGAATAATGTGAGAGCCTTTTTAAAATCGGTCATAATAGGCCTTACCATATCATCCGTGCAGTCAATCATAAAGAAGGGAATAATAATGATCACAGGGCTATACTTCCTGTGATTGAACCTTATTATTATTCTTCTTAGCAGAACCTATAGTGGAACTATTTTTCATATAATGTGCTAAATCGTTTCCTTTGCAGATGTCCTGATAATGCGCAAGAAAGAGATAACATATTGAAATAACATGATATGCTGGATGGTATGATTCTTGCCATTGTAACAATGCTTAATTATTGAAGATATGGAAAAAGCCACGGCAATTAGAGGGCAGAGGGCATAGAAATAACAGCAAAAGAGGGTAAGGTATGAGAAAAAACGATGCAAGTATATATGATAATACTTCAATCATGAAAATACTGGACATACAGCCGCATATGCAGATCCAGCTGAGGGAATATGGTGATATGGGCGAAAATGCATTTGATGTATATACCTTATACAAATCAGCAGCAATGAGAAGACTCTCTGATATTGTCGAGACCAATGATGTTCTTGATCTGCGCTGCCTTGCATGGATGACGAAAAAAGACTTTATCGAGGCAAAGCGTCTCCTGCGCAGACTTGGCTATATTACCGAGATCATCGATCAGGGAGAGCAGGGAAGGCCTGAGATCCGCTATATCAGACTAGTGCAGAAAAAGAGCAGGGCACAGTAAACAAGTCCCCTGACAGTTTGCACAATCCCGTATAATAAAGCTCTACGAATCAATGCTCAAGGAAAGGTGTATTCGAGGGTTCAATTGTCAATGGGGGATAGCAGGTAATTCTTGATACCAGGGGCCATACTCATGTTATCTATGCATTGGCTGCTATGAGATCATCATGACCCTCGCTGTCTGTAGGGCCGATCAGTTTACAGATTGCAGCCTTGAGTTTTGTGAAATCCGGAGATTTCAGTACATATGCATCAGCGGCCATGATCAGTGGATCGTCTTTATAACTTGAATATGCAGAGTGAATAATGAGAGGTTTATCTATCCGAGACTTGAGTATATGCCCCATTGTATCAACTCCGTCCATCTTCGGCATACGGATATCCATGATAATCAGGTCCGGCTCTATCTCATCGCTTTCAAGCAGAAAATTCAAGGCCTCTCTGCCGTTCGATGCAATGGATACATCATAACCGTCATCGCTAAGTTCTTCCTTTATGAGAAACTGGAGATGAATATCATCTTCAACCAATAAGATCTTTTTCATTTCATAACCCCCCCCCTTTTTTTGACTTGAGTACATATATAAAGCTTTAATAATTCGTCCTTGATCAGTAAATACTTCGCCATTAATCCGTCGAAGTACTGGCTGATCCTCAGCCGTCATATTGATAGCAGGATTGGTGCCAAATGAATCACGAGATATAAACCTAGTTATATCAATATGTAATAGCGATTGACTGGGATGAATAGTGAAGATATTGACTTGCTCATGGTGATATAGTCAATATAATGACATTAATTATGGATCACGGTTATCGGTTGCCTCATTAACAAGTCAGACAAACACGATACCTGAAGTGGGTGTTGTAAGAGTATCACTTACACAGGTTGTGAAAATTATCCGACGCGATAATCATCGATCGTCTTATATATAAAACATGGAATACGTGCGATAAGATTTTTAATGCCGAAAGAGAGAAACAAACATCCGTGATACCACACCACCTCTTTCGGCTCTTATTTTAATATAAGCCCTGTCACAATGATGAATCACTTTACATGAGGCTTGTGGATCCTTAAGGATAACATGAGCCTCTTTCCATAAGTGCCCGAGAGTTAAGAGTTCATGCTTTCCTTTACAATCCTTCTAATCGGGGGCCGTTCTTGTCCCAGGCCAGCCATTGTCCGGTATCGAAAAATGCCGGCAGTACAATAAGGCCGGTGCTCATGAAAGCTCTGTGCAGGTGCCCGCAGATAACAGTCTCAACACCCCGGATTTGTGCAATGTCCTCATTGATCCCAGCATGCGGGGGGCGTATGGACAGAGAAGATTTCACGAGGAATCTGGCGAGTCTGTCCTTGATACCTGCTGGCATCCGTCTGTCCAGGACTCTCAGTACCGGCCAGCCGTAGCGATGCAGAATCCTGAAGCCCCGGTCATTATCGGTAAGGGTGTGCCCATGGGCAAGGAGAATCCTTTTTCCGAACAGTTCTATCTGATGTTCCTCATCCGGGATGAAGTGAATTGAATGCATGGTAATATTTTTCATGAGGAAATCCCTGTTGCCCGTCAGAACGCTGATTCTGGGTGACTCAAGGGCTTTCAGTATATCCTGGACCCGTGGTTCCACCCCGGTGTACCAGTAGTCGAACAGATCACCAAGGATGTAGATGTGTGACGCCCTTTCCTGAATATCTCTCAGCCAGGAGACGAGTCGATGTGAATCATCCCTCATGCCTGGTCTGATATGGATGTCTGCAACAAATACATGCACGCTCAGATAAAAACAGAAGTAACTTGATATATCAAGTTATTCCTTTTATAAAACGATAACCATGAATATGACAGACAAGATAAACCCCTGGAAGGCAAGCACCTTCATGCTTGCAGTAGTATTAGTTCTTTGTATCTGCTGGTATTTTTACAAAGATTATCGGTTTGAGGAAAAATTCGAAGAACCCCCGACCCATGTGGTGGAGACAGACGAGGAGTATGCCGATCTTGTCGCTGCCGATAACGGGGCACCTTCCAGGCAGGAGCCGATACAGAGAATATTCAGCGTCAACAAGGGAGATACTTTCTACAAGATTCTGCAGGATAACGGCATCGCCGAACGACAGGCATATGACATTCTTTCAGCATCAAAAAAAGAATTCGATCTGTCAAAAGTGAAGCCCGGTCATGAAATAATACTGATCTTTTCGCCGGACAACTCAAACCTTGTCGAACTGGATTATGAGATATCCGACCTGACTCGTCTGAAAGTCATAATAAACCAGGAAGAGATAGAGGCGGAAACGTATCAGGTGGAAAAGGTCCTTCAGTCAACATACAGCGGTGCGGTAAAACAGATAGAATATACCGTGAACAAGGGTGACAATCTCTATAATATTCTCAAGGGCTGCGGGGTCTGTGACTATCAGATCGATCTGGCCGTCAAATCAGTGAACAAGGTCTAT
>JAFGTK010000239.1 GCA_016934135.1 Deltaproteobacteria bacterium
ACACATCAACTCAGGGACTGCTGCACTGATGGCAGCCATTATCATCGGCAAACGAAGCGGCTACCAGACAAAGCCCATGTATCCGCACAACCTCACCATGAGCGTTCTCGGGGCGGCTCTGCTGTGGTTCGGATGGTTCGGTTTCAATGCAGGCAGCGCACTTGCCTCGAACGGAACAGCTACCCTGGCATTCTTCACAACCCAGGTTGCAACCGGCACGGCAGCACTTTCCTGGGTCCTTACGGAAAAAATCATCCGCGGAAAACCTACTACCCTCGGCGCGGTAAGCGGTGCTGTTGCAGGCCTGGTGGCAATAACCCCCGGAGCAGGTTTTGTAGGGCCTGCATCAGCGATCATTATCGGGCTGTTTGCCGGCATCCTGTGCTATCTTGCAGTCCTGTTAAAAGAAAAACTGCACTATGACGATTCCCTGGATGTGGTCGCTGTTCATGGCGCAGGCGGTCTCTGGGGAGCGCTTGCAACAGGACTGTTTGCATCGTATGGAGCCCAGGGGCTTTTCTTCGGCAATGCACACCAGTTTCTGGTTCAGGTCATAGGTGCAGCAGCTGCAATCGTGTTCTCGGCCATTATGACAACAATTATACTGCTGGCTATCAAAAACACCATCGGGCTGCGGGTTACGGAAGAACAGGAGGAACAGGGTCTGGACCTGAGCCTGCACGGCGAAACAGGCTACTCGCTGCAGTAGAATACGAAGTTAAAAGGAGCGTTCATTATGAAAAAGATAGAGGCCATTATAAAGCCATTCAAGCTCGATGAGGTAAAAGAGGAACTGCAGGCCATCGGCATCAGCGGCATGACCATCACCGAGGTCAAGGGATTCGGCCGCCAGAAAGGTCATAAAGAGATCTACCGCGGGGCGGAATACACAGTGGACCTTATTCCCAAGGTAAAGATCGAAGTCGCAGTCGGATCGGAACTTGTGGACAAGGTGGTGGAGACCATCATGAAGGCTGCCGGGACAGGAAAAATAGGCGACGGAAAGATATTCATCATACCGCTTGAAGATGTGATCCGTATCCGCACCGGCGAATCCGGCAGCGATGCTATCTGAACCGTGCCTTCTAATACACGATTCTGCATTAGAGATGGAATAGACTTTGTGACTCGGAGGGTTCTTCCCCCTCACCGTCGGGGCGCATCTTCGTGTGTCCAATTCGGATGTAATGCCGAATTGCGGGAGCGGCTTCAGCCGCGATCTGGCTGCAGATATACAAAGTTTTTATCGCGGCTGAAAGCCGCTCCCACAGAACAAGGCCATATGCCATGAATATGCTCCATAAATTTATTCAACTGCAAAATGTGGGTTAATACTTCGATGCTAAAAAACCTGAAATCCATGGGCCTTGCAGAATATTCGCGATTGTCGGGATCAGACATGGTGCGTGAACTCACAAAGCGTACAGACTCCGAGATCATATCGCTTTTCGAAGCACACACACTCAGGCATGAAAAGAGATGGGCACTCATTGCGCTCGGCGGATACGGAAGATCGGATCTCTGCCCGTATTCGGATCTGGATCTTCTTCTGCTTATTGAGAACAGGAAATCCAGGGCTGAAATCGAAAGCATTGTCGAAGCCATGCTGTATCCTCTGTGGGATAAGGGCTTCAATGCAAGCTACAGTGTCAGGACAATAAAAGAGACACTTAAGGATGCAAAAAGAGATTTCTTTTTCAGGACATCTCTAATCGATATGAGATTTATCTGCGGATCGGATCTTCCGTTCAAAGAACTCAACAAGGTGCTTGAGAAGAATCGGGCACTGAACAATACCAGGAGATTCATGTCCGACCTCCTGTTCCATACACGCATGAGGCAGGAAAAATACGGAGATGTATCATACATCCTCGAACCGGACATCAAAGACGGCCATGGAGGCCTGCGCGATTATCACGCAGTTGCCTGGGCCTCCTGCATCCTTTCACATGGCGGGTTCCCCATTTCCGATATCCTGCCCATAAACGAAAGGCACAGACTTGATGATGCTTATGATTTCATGGTGAAGACCAGATTTATGCTCCATGAGCTTTCCGGAAGAAAAAACGACCGGATGTATCTGGAGTATCAGGAGGCCCTGGCAGAGAACCTGGGATTCAAGGAAGGCAATGCCGAGTCAGGGGTAGAAGCCTTTATGAGGCATTTTTACAAGATGGCCCTTACCATACGATCACTGAGTGACGACTTTCTGCTGTCTCTTGCGCATATGCTGGGACTTATAAAGAGCCCGCCGAACAGGCTGATTGACAATCATTTCCAGGTGTTTTCAGGCCAGCTCGCATTCAGGCATTCAAAGGTGCTCGAAAGCCGGCCCCATCTCATCATGCATGCGTTTGAACTCATCTCGCAGAAGGATTACACACTCTCCCCTTCTGCTCGTTCGGATATCCGTGATCTGCTCGTAAAAGGCTGTGACCTTCGTCACAACACCCTGGCACATGAGGCATTCTTCAGGGTCCTCCTGTCGCAGGACCCTGGACGCGGCCTCACGGGCATGCTCGAACTTGGCATATTCGAATGCTTCATCCCTGAGTTCGAGACAATAAAGGGCCGCACCATATTTGATCTGTATCACACCTATACCGTGGATATTCACAGCATAAACACCATAACCGAGCTGAAGCGGCTTGAACACAACGAAGTAACATGCAGCAGG
>JAFGTK010000027.1 GCA_016934135.1 Deltaproteobacteria bacterium
CGCAGGGATTCCGTATGGAACGGCTTGCAGGTTCTTCCATCAAAGGGCCCGGTCCTTATTCATGACGGCGTCCGTCCCTTTGTATCTGAATCCCTTATCTCCCGTGTAATCAAAGGCCTTGAAGATGCAGATGCATGCATCCCCGGTATTGCCGTGACAGATACGATCAAAGAGATAGATGGTGAGTTTATAAAGAAAACCATACCGAGAGACATGGTTTACCGGATCCAGACGCCGCAGGCCTTCAGGTATGAATCCATCATGAATGCCCATACTTCTTCGAAAACTACCGATCCGGGGAACATAACCGATGACAGCACACTCGTTGAATGTACAGGAGGAAAGGTTAGACTTGTTCAGGGCGATCCTTATAATATAAAGATTACTCTGAAAGAAGACCATTATATCGCTGAGGCAATTTTAAAATGTCATACAGAGTCGGCATAGGTTTTGATATTCACCGTCTTGCCAGTGGCAGGCCGCTCGTACTGGGCGGTATCACCATAGATTATCCCAAAGGTCTGCTGGGCCATTCGGACGGAGATGTAATTATCCATGCCGTATGCGATGCCATCCTCGGGTCGCTCGGGCTAGGCGACATCGGTCAATGGTTTCCTGATACGGCAAAATCTACCGAGGGGATGTATTCACTCGACATGCTTAAAAAGATAATGAACACCGTCCAAACTGATCACAGGTTAGTAAATATCGATATCAACTGTATATGCGAAAAGCCGAAGCTTTCCGGATACCGAAATGATATTATTCTCAAAATTGCAGAGACATGCAGGGTCGATCCATCTGTTGTCTCAGTCAAATTTCGAACCAACGAAGGCCTGGGTGAAATCGGCGCGGGAGAGGCCATCTCTGCGCAGGCGGTTGTCCTTGTACGTAAAATCAGCAAACCAGGAGGATGAGGTATGACATTGCAGGTATACAACACACCATACAGGAAGAAGCAACCGTTCACACCGCTCAGTGGCAACAAAGTCGGTATGTATGTATGCGGGGTGACCGTTTATGATATGTGCCACATCGGTCATGCCAGATCATTGATTGTTTTTGATGTTATCTCCCGGTTCCTCCGCAGGAAGGGATACAACCTCACCTATGTGAGGAACTTCACCGATGTGGACGACAAGATCATTGCTCGCGCGAACTCACTTGGAAAGCCGTATAACGAAATTGCGGAAAGATATATAGATGAGTTCATTACCGATATGGACATCCTCAAGGTAAGACCCGCAGATATCGAGCCAAAGGCCACAGAGCATATTGGCCAGATAGTCGAGATGGTAAGAATGCTTGAAGATAAAGGGCTGGCTTACTTGGCCGATGACGGCAGTGTCTACTTCAGAGTCGGCAAATTCAAAGGCTATGGCAAACTGAGCGGAAGAAGAATCGAGGATATGATTGCCGGCGCCAGGGTTGATGTTGAAGAAGCAAAGCGCGATCCGCTTGACTTTGCACTGTGGAAGAAAAGCAAGGAGGGAGAACCTTCCTGGGACAGCCCCTGGTCAAAAGGAAGACCTGGATGGCATATTGAGTGCTCTGCCATGAGCACCCATTACCTGGGGCATACCCTTGATATCCACGGCGGCGGACGGGACCTGATATTCCCGCATCATGAGAATGAGACCGCGCAGTCAGAAGGGGCATTCGGAGCCGATTTCGTAAGATACTGGATTCACAACGGTTTCGTTACCATCGGCGGAGACAAGATGAGCAAGTCCCTGGGCAATTTCCTCACCATTCGCGAACTCACCAAAGACGTTCATCCCGAGGTTCTCCGTCTTTTACTGCTTTCAAGGCATTACAGAAGTCCAATCGATTTTTCGAAAGAGGCTGTTCATTCCTCCCAGCAGGCATTAGTGAGATTTTATGAAATGCTTGACAGGGTACAGAAAAGCCCTGTCAAAGACGGCGAGGCAAGCCTTGCAGGCTTCATAACCGCCTTTGACGGGAATCTCGATGAAGCCATGTTCGATGATTTCAACACAGCAAAGGCAATAGCAGACCTGCATGATCTTACAACCCAGGTAAACAAGGTCCTTGATGATAATCCTTGCGTCTCTCATGAAGATAAATCCGCGATGGATCAAACCGTGGCAGAGATATCCGAGATACTGGGCATCCTCGAAGAAAATCCTGCACAGTTACTTGAAAAGGTCAAACGCACCGGCATCAGCGAGACAGGGCTCACTCAGGCCGAGATCGAAGAACTGATCGAACAGAGGAATGCGGCAAGAAAGGCCCGGGACTTCTCCAAAGCAGACGAGATCAGGGATACGCTGAAGGCCAAGGGCATCATCCTGAAGGACACCCCTGAAGGGACAGAGTGGGAAAAGGGATAACATAGAGAAGAAGATGGGGTTTAATCTTGTTTCACCCTTCGACCCTCAGGGCGACCAGCCGCAGGCCATAGATGCACTGTGCCGGGGTATTGAAGAAGGCTTCCGGGACCAGGTCCTGCTGGGTGTAACGGGCTCAGGCAAAACCTTTACCATGGCATGCGTCATCAACCGGATGAACCGCCCTGCCCTCGTTATTGCCCCTAACAAGATCCTCGCAGCACAGCTCTACGGAGAGTTCAGGGAACTTTTCCCGGAAAATGCCGTGGAATACTTTGTGAGCTATTATGATTACTATCAGCCCGAGGCCTATGTCCCGTCACGGGATCTTTACATCGAAAAAGACTCCTCCATAAACGAAGACATAGACAAACTCAGGCACAGGGCAACCAGGGCACTTTTCGAACGGGAAGACTGCATTATTGTCGCTTCCGTATCATGCATCTATGGGCTGGGGTCGCCCGAGGCCTATTCCGGCATGCTCCTCTATCTTGAAGAAGGCGGCTCGATGACCCGCAGCGCAATATTGAAAAAACTCGTCGAGATCCAATATGAACGCAACAATCATGACTTCTACAGGGGGTCTTTCAGGGTTCGCGGTGATGTTATCGATATATTTCCGGTACATGAGGATGACCATGCAATCCGCATCGAGTTTTTCGGAGACGATATCGAGGCAATATGGCAGATAGACAGCTTGACGAACCAGAAAATATCAAGAGTGAAGCACTTTCCCATTTACCCTGCATCCCATTATGTAACCCCAAGATCGATCCTGCTGGGCGCCATAGAGGCAATACAGGAGGAACTGAGGC
>JAFGTK010000240.1 GCA_016934135.1 Deltaproteobacteria bacterium
ATGCCTGATATGGCCGGGATCCGCCCAAAACTTCAGGGACCGGGATGCGTGTTCCGGGATTTTGTCATCTCCCACGAATACGGAAAAGGGCTGGAAGGAATGATAAATCTCATCGGCATCGAATCACCTGGACTGACATCATGCCTTGCCATTGCAGAGAAGGTATCGGCCATTCTCAAAGAGGATGGGCTTGGTCAATTTCCGCTGTAAACTGTCTTTCCCTGCACAATAGTCTGCACGACCCTGCCGGTAAACTCCTGTCCGAAGAACGGGGAATTCTTTGATTTTGATTTCACGTCCTGCTCGGTAAAGATCCATTTTGCCTCCGGATCAAACAGGGTGATATCGGCGCGTGATCCTTCCTTAATCTCGCCTCCGTCTATACCGAAAATTCGGGCAGGATGCGCAGTGACGCACGCAAGAAGCCGGATGAAATCGATACCGTAATCAAGATGGATCTTCATGATCGAAGGGAGCAGGGTCTGCAGACCGATCATGCCGAAAGGCGCGATGTCGAAATCGAGGTCTTTTTCGTCTCTGGCATGGGGGGCATGGTCGGTGGCTATGCAGTCTATAAGCGAGCCCTTCAGTGCAGCTATCAGTGAGAGCCTGTCTGCTTCGTTTCTAAGCGGAGGATACATTTTGGCATTGGTATCATAAGTGCGCACCCTGTCTTCGGTAAGCAGAAGATGATGGGGCGTTACATCACAGGTGACCTTCACTCCACGGTGTTTGGCCAGCTCAATGATCCGCACACTGCCCTGTGTCGAGATATGGGTAATGTGTATGGGAATGCCTGTATACTGTGAAACAAGAACATCCCTTGCCACCATGATATCTTCCGAGATAGGAGGTATCCCGGGAAGACCGAGCAATGAAGATAGAGCACCTTCATTCATGACGCCGGAGGCGCACATATTCCTGTCCTGACAGTGAGACATTACTGTAAGGCCGAACGTTGAGGCATACTCCAGAGCCATCCGCAGCAGGGAGGAATCCTCTATGGGATTGCCGTCGTCGGAAACCGCTACAATCCCTGCCTTTTTCATGAGGCCCATCTCTGCAAGCTCTTTGCCCTTTAGTCCTTTGGTTACGGCCCCTACAGGAAGAATTCTCACCTTGGAGACCTGCCTAGCCTTGTCCAGTATGTAGTTGGTTACCGAGGGATTGTCATTGACCGGATCCGTATTGGCCATACAGGCAAGCGTTGTCACTCCTCCTGCTGCAGCGGCCAGACTTCCGGAAGAGATGTCTTCTTTATATTCATATCCCGGGTCCCTGAGATGGACATGCATGTCTATGAGCCCCGGCAATACCCATAACCCGCTCGCATCTATAACCATTTCATCGCTTTTTTGGCTGCCGCCCGGATATATGCCGGCAATGATGCCGTCTTTTATGTAGAGGTCTGCTTTTTCCTGGATATTACTCGCAGGATCAACAATCAATCCACCCTTAATCCACATTGACTGATCCTCCCAAGGAAAGATACAGAAGCGTCATCCGTATGGCAACGCCGTTTTCAACCTGATCGAGAATCATTGATCTGGCACTGTCTGCAGCGTCACAGGTTATCTCGACACCGCGGTTCATCGGTCCCGGATGCATGATAACCGCATCTGTCTTCATCTTCTCCACTCGTGCCCGGTTCAGGCCGTAGAAAAAGGAATATTCCCTGTCTCCTGAGAAGAACTGCCGGTTAAGCCGCTCCTTTTGAACCCGAAGCATCATGATGACATCGGCATCGGGTATGACCGGGTCAAGCTCGGCAGAAACATCCACACCCCAGGTGTCCACACCTGGAGGAAGAAGGGTCTTGGGTGCGACCAGCACTACCCGGGCACCCATCTTTCGCAGACCATACACATTCGAGCGTGCAACACGCGAATGCATGATATCGCCGACAATTGCAACCCTCAGACCGTCCAGCGTTCCGAACCGCTCCTTCATGGTAAACATGTCGAGCAGGGCCTGGGTGGGATGTTCATGGTATCCGTCCCCTGCATTGATCACCGAGCAGGGAAGAAGCTGTGCCATCTTCCGGGGTATGCCTGCATAGGGATAGCGGACAACGATGCAGTCAGGGGCCATTGCCATGACATTATACGCTGCATCCATGATAGTCTCTCCCTTGGTAAAGGAAGATCCCGAGGCAGACAGTGCGGTTGTGTCTGCACTCAGGCGTTTTGCCGCAAGCTCGAAGGACAGCCTTGTTCTCGTGCTTGGTTCATAGAAGAGAAGAACCACGGTCTTTCCTCTCAGGGTGGGGACCTTTTTTATATCCCTCTTTGATATCTCTTTGAAGGATGAAGCCATGTCGAGGATGGTGGCAATCTCCTCGCGTTTCAAGTCATGAATGGCGATGAGGTCCTTGTAGGGCCATGTCATCTATTCACCTCGCATATGATTACATCTATTGTGGCCTCGGTATCTTCTGATGCCTCGATCTTGATAATCTTTTCATCAGACAGATCTATCTGTTTCCCGACAAAATCCGCCTGAATAGGAAATTCTCTGCCTCCACGGTCAAAGAGAACCATCAGGTAGATCCTCATAGGCCTTCCAAGATCAACGATATGATCGATAGCGGCACGCACAGAACGACCTGTATGGAGAACATCATCTACGAGAATGACGGTCTTATCATCCACGGAAAACGGGATGTCAGTCTTTCTGACCTCGGGATAAAACCGCATCTTCGAGAGATCATCGCGGTACAGGGCAATATCCAGAGCGCCGAGAGGGATATCCTTTCCTGTCTTTTCTTCGAGCAGATCCACAACCTTCTTTGCAACAAGAACCCCGCCGCTTCGTATCCCGATAAAGACTACATCCTCCCACTTTTGGATCGAATCAAGGAGGGTGCCTGCCAGATTATTCAATATGTCGTTGACTTCTTTGGTATTTACCGGCTGATCATTCATACATCAGCTCCTAATGTACCACATGTCCGATTCTTGCAAACCGGATCCAGTGTTTCTCGCTATCCCAGGAAAAATAGATGATAAAGGCCTTGCCCTTGATGTTCAAAATCGGTACCTGCCCCCAGAATCTGCTGTCGTAGCTCTGGTCTCTGTTGTCACCCATGACAAAGCAGTGGCCTGTATCCACAACCACTGGTCCGAAATTGTCCCTGATCTTGCCCTGCCCCTGGGAGAGTATAAACGGATCTGTATGTTTTTCATGAGTGTTTTTATAGAGTTCTCCGTTGATATAGACCTTTTTATCTATCACCTCGATGGTATCTCCGGGCAGACCGATCACCCGCTTGACAAAATCCATGGCATGATTTCCCGGAAAAGTGAAGATCACGATGTCGCCACGGTCGGGTATGCTTTCTTCACCCCATATCTTGCTTGTTGTAAACGGGACGGTTAACCCGTAGTTAAACTTGGTTGCAAGGATATGGTCACCCTTTAACAGGGTGTCTTCCATCGAGGAGGAAGGGATCCTGTACGCCTGAAGAACAAAGGCCCGGATGATCATGGCAATGATAAATGCCACAACCAGGGCTTCGGCCCAATCCCTCGCTACGCTCTTTTGCTTTTCCTTATTCAACGCCAGCTCCTTTATCGTTAAGATGGCAGAAAATGCCTCTTGATGGATATCCGCCTTTCAGTGTCTTCTTTCTTTTCTTCCCTGTTTACTTTATGTATCAAAAAATTCATATCAACTAAAGATGATTTCTGTTCAAGCCTTCGCCGCAGCCTTTATCAGGCCTGCCCCGTGTTACGGAGTTCAAATAGATACTCTTTTATATAGAGCTGCAGTGAGATCTGCCACATGGGCATCAGCTTTTCCGTGATCCGGGTGAACTTTTTTGTTGAGAGTATGCTGTTTTTAGGTCTCGGTGCAGGTCTCACAAACTCGCTTGTGCTCACCGGGACGACCTCTGTTTCCAGTTCCGTAAGTTCAATCGCCTTTTTCGCAAGGTCATACCAGCTTGCCCTGCCGCGATTGCAAACATGGAAAATACCTTGGGCATCGCTGTCTATCAGTGCTCGTATGGCCCTGGCAAGATCTTTGGAATAGGTAGGGGAACCTTTCTGGTCATTTACTACATTGATGCTGGCTCTTTCCCTGGCAATCCCTAAAATGGTGGATACGAAATTCTTTCCATGAGGGCCGAACAGCCACTGAGGACGAACAATGATATATTCTTCCGTGCCTGATCGTATCGCTTCCTCTCCTGCGAGCTTACTTTTCCCATAGACGCTCAGGGGATTTGTGGGGTCTTCTTCTGTATAGGGATCGGCCTTTTCTCCGTCAAACACATAATCCGTACTTATGTGCAAAAGCCTTGTGCCGCTTTTCGAACATGCCTGAGCCAGATATCCGGGGGCCTTTGCATTCAGCAAAAAGGCCAGGTCTTCACGCTCTTCACACCCGTCTACATCGGTATACGCCGCACAGTTGACAAGCCAGGAGGGTTTTTCTCTTTCAAGAAAATTCTGAACAGCATCCTTATCCGTTATATCGAGCCTGCGAAAATCCTGGACAAGATCCGTTTCAATGACCTCATCACCGCACCCTGCGCAGACGCGCGCCACCTCGTGGCCCAGCAGTCCATTTGCTCCGGCAACAACCACCTTCATCTCTGGCCGTACATCCTTTCGTAATAATCCTGATAATCTCCCGAGAGTATCCTGTTCCACCAGGGCGTGTTTTCCAGGTACCAGTCTATGGTGTTTTTGATCCCGGAAGTAAAATCGACCCGGGGTGACCAGTCAAGGGCTGCCTGAATCTTCGAGAAATCCATTGCATAGCGGAAATCATGGCCCGGCCGGTCCTTGACATACCGAATAAGTTCTTCTCCCTTTTTCAGGTATGCAAGAATGGACCGTACGATCTCTATATTCTCCTTTTCCGCATCTCCGCCCATATTATATATCTCTCCGCATTTTCCCTTTTCTGCAACAAGAACGATGCCTCTGCAGTGATCTTCCACATATATCCAGTCTCGAACGTTTTTCCCGTCTCCATATACCGGGAGTTCCTTGTCATGGTAGGCGTTGACCACCATCAAAGGAATAAGCTTCTCCGGGAACTGATACGGACCGTAATTATTGGAACACCTTGTAATTACCGCATCCAGCCCATAGGTTTTTATATATGCCCTGACCAGCAGGTCCGCAGCAGCCTTCGAGGCTGAATAAGGGCTGTTTGGGGCAAGAGGAAGATCCTCCCGGAAACTGCCCTGGCTCCCGAGGCTTCCGTATACCTCGTCAGTGGAGACATGAAGAAACCTCTTCACCTTGTTCCTTATCGCTGCATCAAGGAGGACCTGAACACCCAGTACGTTTGTCCGGATAAAAATACCTGCATCCTCAATACTCCTGTCTACATGGGATTCAGCGGCCAGATTCATGACTAGGTCGAACTTGTGGGCTCTGAAGACCTCATTGACTCCTGCAGGATCGGCTATATCGGCACGGATAAAGGAATATCTTCCGGGATAGGCATCTTCAAGCCCGATGGTGTTTTCCAGATTTCCGGCATAGGTGAGAAGATCCAGATTCACAACCTTCCAGTCGGGTTTGTTTTCAAGGATGTATTTGAGCAGGTTTGTCCCGATAAACCCGCAACCGCCGGTCACTAATACCTTAGTCATGAACTCTCTCCCCTTTGTTGCGACAGTATTGCTACCCTATCTTGTTCGCCCCTGTATTCTCGACCATATTACTCGCCCTCAGAAGCGATTCAATGGTGCCTGCATCGGTCCACCAGCCGTCCAGCGTGGACCATTCCATGGTACCTGCTTCAATATATGCATTGTTCACATCGGTAATCTCCAGTTCTCCGCGCTGGGACGGCTTGAGCCCCCCTATGATATCGAATACCCGTGAATCAAACATATAGATGCCGATAACAGCATAGTTGCTCTTTGGATCTTTGGGCTTTTCCTCGATGCGAATTATCTTTTTCCCGTCAAATGCAGGTACGCCGAACCGCTCCGGGTCGGGGACCTCCTTGAGCAAAATCCGTGCACCTCCACCTTGGGCCTTGTATGCCCCTACTGCTTCGATAATGTTCTTTTCAATTATGTTGTCTCCCAGAACAACACAGATGGGTCTGCCTTCTGCAAACGCCTCGGCAAGGCTCAGGGCCTCGGCAATTCCCCCCTCTCCTTCCTGATATGCATAATGAATACGGTTGAGCCCGAAATCTTTTCCATTCCCGAGCAAACGCAGAAAATCTCCGGCATTATTACCTCCGGTGACAACCATAACCTCCTTGATCCCGGCATTGGTAAGCGCCTCTATTGGATAGTAAATCATGGGTTTGTCATACACCGGTAACAGATGCTTGTTGGTAACCTTTGTGAGCGGAAACAGCCTGGTCCCTAATCCGCCAGCGAGAACAACTCCTCTCATCGTGAACCCCTCCTCTTCATGCCATGTATTTGAATAAAGACCTTTTTTCATATGTTGCAATGACTGTAATCATATTCATATTCCGTTAATTACGCTATGATTATCCCCATAGTCTACCCCTATCAGGTAGAGACCATGCGGCGGCGCCGTGGGCCCTGCACAGGATCTGTCCCTGCCATCCAGTATTCTTCCCATGTCATCAGCCGGGAGTTTACCCTTTCCAATCATAAGCATCGTACCTACGATGTTCCTTACCATATGCCGCAGGAAGCCGCTACCCTGGATATAGAAGAAGATACTGGGTCCTCGGGAAAAGATCTCTGCAGAGAAGATCTTTCTCTGTGTGGTCTTTACCGAAGAACCTGTCCCCATAAAGGCTGAAAAATCATGCTCCCCCAAAATATAAGCGGTGGACATCTTCATAGCCGAAATATCAAGCCATCCGTCAACGTGCAAGGCATATCTTGCGATAAAGGGACTGGGGACAGGGGATGTGTCAATAATATATACATATTTTTTTGATTTCGCCATAAACCGCGCATGAAAATTCTCAGGTGCCTCCTCAACAGATATGATGGAGATTTCACCGTGCAGGGCAGCGTTCAATGCACGTAAAAGGCCCTGAACCGGGATCCTTGAATCCGTGTGCACATTCACTACCTGACCGAGGGCGTGAACGCCTGTATCCGTGCGGCCCGACGCAATGGTACGTGCCTTGTGTCCAAACAGTTTTCCCAGGGCATCCTCCAACGTTGACTGTACGGTTCTGCCCTCTGACTGAGTCTGCCATCCGAGGAATCCCGTACCGTCATATGCAAGGGTGATCTTGAGATTTCTTGTGTTAGGCATTGTTTTTGCATTTACATAAACAAAAACAATAAACGAGGCAAGGATAATCATGATATCGTTTGATTTGAGGAATTTTCAACGTAGATATCAACAGATAAATATCACCTGCAATTTTGATGACCTTGAAGTTACGGGAACAACGAAATACCTTACACCTACAGGCCTGTGCCTTCAGGTTCCTACTACAAGGATAAAAATGTGCCTGCTGGACATGCTGAACAAGGATGTACTCCTTGATATCAAAACTGTAACCATAAACGGATCCATCGGGTGGTATACCATTGAGGACGACCAATACTGCATCGGCATCAGCATACATAAACGACATATTACGGCATGGAAAAGGCTGCGCTCAGAGAGCACCGATGTTGTAATCAATACCGGGATGAACCACGCACAGATTTGATGTTATAGAATCGTTATCGCTTTGATGTCCTGCTCATCCATCTTCCCCAGGGAAACCAGTGTCAGATTTTCACGGGTAAAGATATCGTTTGCAAGACAGATGATATCGTCAATGCTTACTGCCTGAATCTTCTCAAGCACTTCTTCAACGCTGACCTCACGATGATAATAAATTTCATTTTTGGCAAGAGAAGACATCCTGCTGATAGTACTCTCTCTTGAAAGCAGAAGATTTCCCTTTATCTGAGCCTTTACATCATCAATGCTTTCATCTTTCAGATCACCGTCCTTGAATCTTCTCATCTGCAGGCCGATAACTTCCAGTGTCTTGCGAATATTATCCGGTGTAGTGGCTGCATACATGGCAAGGACTCCGCAATCCTGATAAGAACTGAGATACGAGTAGATGGAGTATACCAGCCCGAGCTTTTCCCTTGCTTCCTGAAAAAGCATGGAACTCATAGACCCGCCGAGCATGGTGTTGAGCAGAATATAGGTCCATCGCCTTTCATCATTCATGGCAGAGCCGATAGTGCCGAGGGTAATGTGAACCTGCTCGATATCCTTGTAATAAACCTTTGTACATCCCCTGGGTTGAGGGGTGGTTGCATCCCCTGAGTTCAGGGCATGCGGTTTTATCCC
>JAFGTK010000241.1 GCA_016934135.1 Deltaproteobacteria bacterium
ATAGGCATATGGATCTGCATAGATAATAAGAGAGTTGGTCTCCTTATCTGAGCTTATCTTGATATCCTGGCCCTGAGTCTTTCCCCTTGAGACAGTCTTGGTTTTGTCTGCGCTGCCCGATTCCGGGTTCTCCGGGGTCGGGATATCGCTCAGAACCGCTGCCATGTCTTCGGCATTGGCATACTGCAGATAATACACATGGATATCCTCTTTTCCGCTCGGTGTAGGGATATCAAGGGTTTTGATGAGTGCCTCGATATCCTTCATATCCATTGCAGGGGCCAGAACAATGAGGGCATTTGTCCGTTCATAAGGGATTATCTTGGCAGAGGCCTTGCCGCCGATCACACCGGGCTGACGGGCAGTCCTTACCCGGGCTGTCTGTGCAGTCTTGTCTTCGGAAAGGATCTCGCTGAGCTTTGAGCTCAGGTCACTTGCAGAGGCATACGTTAGCGGGAATATCCGCACCTCCTCGGCAAAACCTGTTACATCCACCACATTTAGTATATCCATGATCTTGCTGATATTTGACATGGTATCCGTGATGATGAGCACATTGCTCTGGGGATAAGCCAGAAGCTGGGATGTGCCCTTTGAGATCAGGGGAGACAGAAGGGTGCGCATGTCATTTGCATCTGCATGCTTTAAGGGGATAATCTGCGTGACCATCTTGTCTTCCCGGAAAGCCGGGGCTTCCATGGTCGTATCGAGGCTTTTGGTAATCGCATCGGATGATTTTACGATCTTTGTCACACCGCCGACCGTTACAGTTCCGTATCCATTCACCTCAAGCACACTGAGAAACACCTGATATGCCTCATCCAGGGTCATCTTTCTCGGGGATATCACCGTTACCTTGCCGGTTACCTTGTCATCCAGGATAAAGTTCTTACCTGTTATATCCGCTATAAACTTAACAAAAACCTTTATGTCCACTCCATCGAAGTCCATGGTGACCTGTTGTGTGGCCTCTTGCTTATCCTGAGTACTCCCAGCCACGGAAGGCTGTTCATTCATTGCCGGGGGGCCTTGAGGCCGAACCTGTTCAAATGCTGTGGTTCTGGGCGTCATCGGTGTCTTCGGCACAATTTTAGCCGGCTCGGGCTGTTTCTGTCCGGGCAAGGGCGGTTTAACACTATCGCCTTGAGCCGGCCGGGCAGGTTCCGGATCCTGAATCAACCGTGCTCCCCATACGCAAGGAGTGCTCAGCAAGAGAACAACAAGCATCATCGAGATTATCTTTTGCGTATTCATCCTTCCCCCTTGTAGATTACTGCTCATGAATAATCGCCTCAAATTCCGCTATCCCTTCAAGACTTCTCAGGTCAGGGTCCTCGGCAGCCCACTGCACAACCTGAGGGTTAAGCGCGTGTGCCTTCTTCAAGGCGGAGAGCGCCCTGGCCTGGTCTCCCATTATAGCATATGTACAAGCCATATTATACACAGGCTCCACAAAATCTTCGGATACCGCGTCTGCTTGAGTAAAGTATTCTATGGCCTTTTCCCTTTCCCCCTTTGCCAGCAATACGATCCCTATATTATTCAGAAGCCTGGCATCACCCTGAAAATATTGAAGCGCACTTGTATAGGCAAGCAGGGCCTTGTCATAATCCCCTGATTCATAATAACGACCGCCAAGTTTCATATATGTTTCAATATTGTCCGGCTCGGAGATAACAACCTCAATATCCTGCTTGTTTTCAACACCGGCATTTTCATTGCCACGCATCTCCTCTCTACGTTCCACATAAGATGCTGCCTCTTCATATCCAGAGGATTCCTTTGGCATTGAAACGTTTTCCACTACCTCATTACCATCTTTCAGTATTCTAATACCATAAAAAATACCTGCGGTACTTACAGAGCTTATGACCACGCTCAACACAATAAGCCGGAGGATTGTTCTGCGTTGCAGAGATTCGCTTCTCGCTCCCTTCGAGGATATGAGATCCTTCTGCTCCTGTATCCTCTGGAGGGCATCATAAATCGAACTCATCTCACACCTTTTTCCAGTAAGGAGATCAGCGTAATAGTTTCCGGCCCTACAACCCCGTCTCTTCTGAGCCCGAAATCCTCCTGCAGCTGCGCAACCCCGTCTGCAGTAACAGTATCAAAGACCCCGCCCAATTCCACGGAGATGTAGCCATATTCAAACAACAGGGATTGTATCCTTTTCACTTCATCACCGGTATCATCGAGGGTAAAGATCTCTTCTTTGACGTTTTTCGCATAATTTATCATAATATTCCATTTATATATTGTATTGAATTCTTCCATGGGGATCTCGAGGATGGCCCGGTCTTTTCCTATAATCCTCACGAAGTCTGGTGTTGCATGCACCAGGACCATATAGCCTCCTGCTACCGAGGCGACAGACGGTTTGGTAATAAACTGGAGACAATCCGGCCGGGGATGCAGGTTCAGCATATCCGGCCCGGTCAGGCCATCCGGCAGCAGTGCCAGGGTCTCCAGCGCTGAGGAATAATCAGGGATGACCCAGTCCTGAGAAATCGCCGGGAGTTCTTCTTTTTCGTTAACGGCTGGTATTATTTCCTGTTCGACCGCTGTCACAGAACTATTTGGGGCTATTTCCTGTTCAGTGGCTGTAACAGAGCTGTTCATATATTCAGAAAGCTCGGAGAAGATCGAGGGCCAGAAAATGCCCGATGCAATTATGGCAAATGCCGTGATAAAGGCAGGAACAAGCAGTCTGCCGGGGGGTCTTCTTTCAAGGTAGTTCCCCTGAAGTTCATCGATTGCACTATCTACGATCCGTGCCGTAATCTTGCGTTTTGCCCTCAGGTAGGCAATAAGCAGGCAGCGCTCCGCCACTGCATTTATCCTTCGTGGTATCCCATTTGAATAATTATGGATCTTCTTCATGGAACGTGCGGTAAACCTGATATCTCCGGGAGACCCGGAAACGATAAGCCGGTGGTTGATATACTTCCTCGTGTCATTAAGACCCAGAGGCCACAGGTGATATCTCAATACGATACGGTCGTCTATCTGTTTCAGGTCCGGTGACGCGAGCATCTTTGCCAGCTGAGGCTGACCGATCATGAGGATCTGGAGAAGCTTTTCTTTCTCGGTTTCAAGGTTGGAAAGCATGCGGACCTGTTCAAGTACATTCGGAGAAAGATTCTGACATTCATCGATAATCAGAACAGCATTTTCGTTGTTGATAAAGACATCGATAAGAAACTCGTACAATTCATCGAGCAGGGCCTTCTTTGATGAAGAGGAGGCATCTATCCCAAAGTCCTGATTGATGGTCTGCAGCAGTTCCACATCCGACAAAGAAGGGTTCAGAACCAGAGCGGTCCTTGTGCCGGTCGGCAGCATGGCGAGCAGGGATCGGCAGATAGTGGTCTTACCTGCACCGACTTCGCCGGTTATCAGGACAAAGCCCTTGCGCTGCTCGATCCCGTATTGAAGATGAGACAGGGCTTCCTGATGTACCTTTGACAGATAGAGGAATTTCGGATCAGGTGTCAGATTAAACGGGTTTTCTGAAAGCCCGAAATACCTTTCAAACATTGCTATCCCTTATAACTTTTGCTCTGTGCCGCCACTGTGCTACTGCAAAGGCACGGATACCGTGGTTGATTCTCCGGCCCTCTCCAGTTCAACTTCCACTGCAGACTGGTTCTGCAGTTCCTGATACACATTGAAGGCATCTTCAGGGGTCCGAATCGGTATGCCGTTTACAGAACGGATAATATCCCCGGAGCGTACACCGAGTTCATAGACCATGGTATCCTCTTTGAGATTGCTCACCCTGAAACCATAGGGTTCACCACCCTTGAAGTATGGAACTACCCTGGCTGAGCCGATATACTGATCCAGGTTCTTCATGATTGAGGTCATGCCTGAAGGACCGGGCGCTTCAGGTCTTACAGGTGCCCTTACCGGCTCCCTTCTGGAGGCAACACCGGCCTTTGTTTTTGCCTCTTCAACGACAAGCATCTGTTCCTGGCCGTTTACATCCATAATCACCTTGTTTCTGTATATAGCCAGAACAGTAGCGCCTTTGATCTCATCGCCTATTTTATAGCTCTTCTGTTCCCTTTTCTCTTCGATAATGGCCCTGGCAACCTCTTTCGGCCCGGCAATGGTTCCCTTAAGGGTCAGCCCCATCTCTGCTATGGGCCTGACGACATCTTTTTCTACCGGAGCCTGTTTTTCGTCTGACGACTTCTTTGCAACCTGCAAAAGGTCTCTTTCAATGATCACATTATATTCGGTTTTCCCCTTGGGACCCTTTCTTCGTTCCGGTGTCTGTTTGCCGACCGCTCCTGCCGGCCCGGGCGGTTCATAGAGGATATGCCCTGTTATGGAGGTCACAATATCTGCCGCCACCCATGCAGACAGGGTCAGCAGAAGTAAGATTATCAGCCAGTTAAACCGTTTTATCATAGATAATCACACAGTATCGAACCCATAGAATCTCATACTGAAGCTTCCTCTTCCCCGAGTCAGGGATCTAAGCCCGGTAGAATAACCGAACGTAGACGACAGAGGAACATACGCCTTTATCAGGTGATACTTGCCTTTTATGATCACCCCTTCAATACTTGCCTTTCTTGAACTGAGATCCCCGACCACATCACCTACATACTCTTCAGGGGACATTGCATCAAGCTCCATGATCGGCTCAAGCTGTGCAACACCGGCCTTTTTCATGGCATCCTGCAATGCCATCTGCGAGGCTATCTTCATCCCCTGAGTAGTTGTCTTGTCATTTATTATGACCTTCTTTACATCGACGTCAATATCTACCACCTCATACCCGAACATCGGGTCAGCCAGGCATGCCTCTTCAAGCCCTGCTGACACATGGGCCCTTATGCCTTCGTTGATATCCTGGGGGAGATTGAATGTGTTGCCAATGCCGCGCTTATTGGGCTTCGCAACAATCTCTACCTGGCCTGTATGCTCCATCTCACCGATCTTCTTATTGAAAACAACCTCGGAAACAGCTTCCTTTTCAATGGTGGAACAGTACAGCACCTGGGGTTTCCCCACATTGATGTCAACGCCGAAAGCGGTCTTGAATCTGTCTATAGCCACTTCCAGATGAAGTTCTCCCATACCGGCAAGAATGATCTGCCCGGTATCCGGATCTTCATCCACCTTGATCGTGGGGTCTTCTTCCATGATCTTCTGCATGGCCTGAAGAAGACGTGCCGAGGCATCAGAGCTTTTCGGCTCTATGGCAACCGATATTACCGGCTTCAAAACCTCGATGGGCTCCAGCACAACCCCGTCGTCGTTGCGAGATATGGTATCGCCGGTAATGGAATCCTTCAGCCCGACTACTGCAACAATATCCCCTGCAGAAGCCTTTTCGACCCTCTGTTTATTATGTGAATGCATCAGGAAGAGCCTGGCGATCTTTTCCTTGGTTCCTCTCGTGGTATTATACACGTCATCACCGACATTGAGTGTTCCTGAATATAACCGCAGGTATACCATTCTGCGGCCTTCATCCATATAGACTTTGAAGACATACCCAAGCAGGGAACCGTCAGAGGTGATATCAACAGGAATCTCTTCACCTGTTTTTTTGTTGTGGGCAATGATGGGTTTTACTTCCCTGGGCGACGGCAGATAATCGATAACAGCATCGATCAGAGGCTGTATCCCTTTATTCTTCAGCGCTGAGCCGCACAATACAGGCACTATAATGTTATCCAGGGTCAACCTTCGCAATGCATCAATAATACTCTTCTGTTCAGGAACCCCGCCTGCAAGATAGATCTCCATTATCTCGTCATCATAGTCGGCCAGTTCCTCCAGCAGATTGTCTCTGGCCTGCAAAGCAGCAGGCAGGAGGTCATCGGCTATGGGATATTCGTCGTACATTGCACCGAGACTCTCGTCATCCCAGAGCATCAGACGCCATCCGATAAGATCGATCACACCCCTGAAATTATCCCCCTCGTAATAAGGAAGCTGCAGCGGCAAAGGCTTTATCTCAAGACGATCCTTCATCTGAGCCAGCACGGAATCGAAATCCGCACCAAGCCTGTCAAGCTTGTTCACGAAAGCAACAATGGGCACCTTATACCTCATACACTGCTGCCACACCGTCTCTGTCTGGGCCTGCACACCGCCTACCGCACACAGGATCATGACCGCACCGTCAAGCACGCGCAGACTTCTCTCTACCTCTATGGTAAAGTCAACATGTCCGGGGGTGTCGATAATGTGGATCTCGTGATCATTCCAGGCACATGCAGTAACTGCCGAGGTGATGGTGATCCCCCTTTCCTGCTCCTGGGGCATCCAGTCCATGGTGGCCTGGCCGTCATGAACCTCTCCCATTCTGTGTATCTTGCCGGCATAAAAGAGCACTCTTTCGGTGACCGTTGTCTTGCCTGCATCGATATGGGCGACAAAGCCCATATTTCTCACTCGTGCCAATCTCTTTCCGTTCATGAATCATTCCTTATTATTCTATTATACACAAAGATCAACGTCAGATATATATTTCATTTTCCTCCCCAGGATCACCTCTCCTATCTCAATGAAGTGGGGAGAAAGATCGGACAGATAGTAGGTAACCGATTGTGGTCTTTTCCGGTCATATCTGTCCCCGATTATTTCAGATACTACCCTGGCCGTAGAGTTTGCAGAGTCGATAATCCTGACACCGCCCCCAGCAACCTTTGTAATAACCCCTCTTAAAAGGGGATAATGAGTACATCCGAGCAAAAGCGTATCGATTTCATCGGCAATCAGGCCGCCCAGGTAGCGCCTTGCAACCAGTTCGGTGATCTCATTATCGAACCACCCCTCCTCCACCAGAGGCACAAACAGCGGGCATGCCTGAGAAAATATCTCCACATCACTTTTAAGGGTCTTTATGGCATAATCATATGCGCGGCTTTTTATGGTCGAAGGTGTACCTATCACACCCACCCTTTTGCCGGCAGCTTCAACAACCGCTCTTGCCCCTGCTTCGACAACCCCTACAACCGGGATATCAAACTCTTTCTTCAGTTCATCAATGGCATGGGCGCTGGCTGTATTGCATGCCACCACAAGCATGTCAATGCCTTTGGATGCAAGGAATCCCGCACACTGGAGACTGTAGCGTACAATGGTCTTCGGGGATTTCGTCCCATAGGGAAGGCGCGCTGAGTCTCCGAGATAGGCAATGTCGACACCGGGAATCATGTCCAACAGATCCTTGAGAACGGTAAGCCCCCCTATGCCCGAATCAAAAACCCCTATCCTGTGATATTCCTTTTTCATGTTCGACCTTCATAAGACTCAGTAATATAGTATGAATACGATTGTCCATTTACTATGTTTTTTGTTCTCAGGTGTCAAGCAAAGAGCTGAAAACTCTTACCACTTTCAAGGAAGGCTTCAGGTTTACCATATAGTTTCCGACATATTTCTCAACAGGAAATGATCTTTGGTATAAAAACGAATTATGTTATGAAAAATCCTGATTTCGAAAAATGCATCATACAAGGAGCATACATGAACCATAAGATTGCAGTTATAGGTCTTGGATATGTCGGTCTGCCTCTGGCAGTGGAATTCGGAAAACACTACCCTACAACGGGTTTCGATATAAATGCCGACAGGATAGAAGAACTGAGGTCATATAAGGACAGGACCAGGGAGATGAGCCCTGATGAGCTCAAAGATTCTGCTCACCTTATCTATACTCGCGACATCGCCGATCTGAAGGCCTGCAACACCTATATCATTACTGTACCCACACCTATCGACAAGTTCAACAGGCCGGATCTGAAACTGCTGAAAAAGGCCAGCGAGACTGTGGGGAGAGTCATATCCAAAGGAGACATAGTGATCTACGAATCGACCGTCTATCCGGGTGCCACGGAAGAAGACTGTGTCCCGGTCATAGAACAGGCTTCCGGCCTGAAATACAATGAGGATTTCTTCTGCGGATACAGCCCGGAAAGGATCAACCCCGGGGACAGGGAACACAGGCTTGTGAACATAAAAAAGGTGACGTCAGGTTCCACCCCGGAGATTGCCGGGATCGTCGATAAACTCTATGGTTCAATAATAAAGGCGGGAACACACCTCGCCCCGTCCATCAGGGTTGCAGAGGCGGCCAAGGTAATAGAAAACGCACAGAGAGACATCAACATCGCCTTTATTAACGAGCTGGCCATGATCTTTGCCCGAATGGACATACGGACAAAGGATGTCCTTAATGCAGCCCGCACAAAATGGAATTTCCTCGGATTCGAACCGGGTCTGGTCGGAGGCCACTGTATCGGGGTTGATCCTTACTACCTCACCCACAAAGCCGAAAGCCTCGGTTATATCCCTCAGATCATACTGGCCGGCCGCAGACTCAACGACGGTATGGGTAGATACGTGGCAACACAGCTCATCAAGATGATGGTAAAAAAGGCTCACAGGATAACAGATACGAACATCCTTGTACTCGGCATCACCTTCAAGGAAAACTGCCCTGATATAAGGAATTCCAAGGTGATCGACATCATAAAACAGCTGGATGATTTCGGTTGCAACTATGATGTTTTCGACCCCTTTGCCGATCCTAAAGAGGTGAAAAAGGAATATGGTATAGACCTCATCACGGATGAAAGTAATCTCAGGGAGTCTTATGAAGGGATCATGGTGGCGGTAGCCCATACTGAGTTTAAAAACCTCGATCTCAAAAAGATCAAATCACCCGACTGTGTGATCTATGATGTCAAAAACTTCACTCCTGATGCGGATGAATATTTATGATGCACTTCATATGGTCTCATAATACTCTGTTCCGACGATAACCCGTAAGGGCATCTTCTCCATGCTGATACACAGGATACTTATCTTGCAAAAACCCCTGCAGTGTGCTCTCTATAAGCCATGACAAAGATCGGAGTCATATCGGACACTCACTTGAGAGATTCCAACATCTTGATCGAGACGATCATGCAGAGATATTTTAATGATACGGATCTGATCATCCATGCAGGCGATATGGTAACCCTCGATGTCCTGGAGAGTTTCACTTCACCGGGCAGGGATGTCATAGCGGTATGCGGCAACATGGACCTTCCCGACGTACAGAAAACCTGCCCTGTCAGCCGCATAATAGATGTTGAGGACCTGCGCATCGGCATCACACATGGGTGGGGTGCTCCTGGCGGGATACGCGAACGCATACAAAGATCTTTCGATGATGTAGATATAATCATTTATGGCCATACACACCAGGCATTTGCCGCATACGAGGCAGGGACCTACTTCTTCAATCCAGGATCTCCTACAGACTCGCGATTTACAAGCGCGAACACTATCGGTATAATACAGATCAACGGACAAGATATGGAGGGAAAGATCATCTCACTATGAATACTATCTGGGCACCATGGAGAATGGATTATGTAACACAGCCGAAAGGGAATGTATGTGTATTCTGCACTGCGCCGAACAATGGAGATCCGTTCATCCTGAAAAAGGAAAAGACGTGCTTTGCTATCATGAACCGGTTTCCCTATACAGCAGGGCACTGTATGGTCGCACCGTACAGGCATATCGGGGATATCAACGCGATTGACGAAGAGGAATACTTTGCAATCATGACCCTTGTAAGAACCATGGTCCGTGCTGTCAGAAGCGCCATGAATCCTCACGGGTTCAATATAGGATGCAATATGGGTTCTGTTGCAGGTGCGGGCATCGCAGATCATCTCCATATCCATATAGTACCCAGATGGAACGGCGATACCAACTTTATGCCTGTACTCGGAGATGTACATATCATTTCCGAACATATTGAAAAAACAAAGAACAAGATCCTGAGGAACCTGGAGTGAGCCTGATGAGCGCCCTTCTTCTCGATTATCGTCAATCACGTGTCAATCCTTATCATGATAAACGATCCTGATGTATGCAACCAACAGGGAAGGATTCCTTCCTGGCTGAAAAAGAAGAAGAATCTGAAAGATCTGCGTGCGCTGAAAATTCGCTTCAGGAGCGCATGCCTGTCAACAGTCTGTGAGGAGGCGAGATGTCCGAACATCACTGAATGCTTCAAATCTCCCACAGCGACCTTTATGATCCTTGGGGATGTCTGCACCCGGAATTGTGCATTCTGTTCTGTAAGAAAAGGGCTCCCCCCTGTTCCTGATGAGCATGAACCTGATGAAGTTGCACGGGCAGCCAGAGAGATGGGTCTTGATCATGTCGTCATCACCTCGGTTACCAGAGACGATCTCCCCGATCAAGGGGCAACAGCCTTTGCCAGAACCATAAACAGAGTCAGAGAACTCCTTCCATGCTCGAGTGTGGAGGTACTGACACCTGATTTCTCCGGGGATGCATCCCTGGCAGAGATCGTATTCGAGCAGAGGCCCGATGTATTAAACCATAATGTAGAGACAGTGGAAAGGCTCTACAGAACTATCCGTCCGGAAGCGCGGCTGGAGACGAGTCTCTCTCTTTTGAGGATGGCACGCGAATATGATGATTCGCTTGTAGTAAAGTCAGGCTTCATGGTGGGTCTCGGCGAAAGTGAAGATGAGATTCATGATCTTATTGTCTTATTGAATCAGGCCGGATGTGACATTATAACTATCGGCCAGTACATGCAGCCGACAAAAAAACAGGTGCCTGTTGTGCGATACTGGCCGCCTCAGCAGTTTGAGGTATGGTCTGAACTTGCTAAAAATATTGGTATACGTTATGTTGTTTCCGGCCCGTTAATCAGAAGTTCATACAGGGCAAAAGAGGCACTGGAAGGGATCCGCAAGGTCCAAGGAAGAATCAGCGATGAGTAATATGCATGCATCCAGGAAGATGGATGTCTTCATGGAGCAACCTGGAGTTCGCAATACAGAATAAGGAGTATGTATGGATAACATCAATGTCGGGTTGATCGGACTGGGAACTATCGGCGCCGGAGTGGCGAAAACACTCCTTGAAAATACCGCCCTGCTCGAAGAGAGGCTCGGTTTTTCCTTGACACTGAAAGCGATTGCCGATCTCGATATAACTACGGACAGGGGGATTGCCATTCCCGGGGAGTTGCTCACAACAGATCCGAACTCGCTCATTGACAATCCTGATATCGATATCATCGTTGAACTTATCGGAGGGACCGAACCGGCGAAAACATTTATTCTCAATGCACTAAAGGCCGGCAAACATGTTGTTACGGCAAACAAGGCACTGCTGGCATCTCATGGCAAGGAACTCTTCGATGCAGCCCAGACATACGGCAAAGACCTCTATTACGAGGCATCTGTAGGCGGAGGCATCCCCATCATAAAGGCCTTGAGGGAATCCCTTATAGCGAACAACTATATCTTTATCTACGGCATTTTAAACGGCACCTGCAATTTTATCCTTACCGAGATGACGAACAAGGGATCCACTTTCGAAGAAACCCTGAAAGAGGCCATGAGGCTCGGATATGCAGAGGCAGATCCCACGCTCGATATAGAAGGTATTGATGCAGCCCATAAACTTGCCATAATCACCTCTCTTGCTTATGGTGTACCTCCTGAAATGAAGAGCGTTTATGTTGAAGGCATCTCTCATATAGACAGCCTTGATGTAACCTTTGCCGGAGAGCTCGGATACAAGGTAAAGCTGCTCGCGCTCACCATAGACAGGGGTGATAAGGTAGAGGCAAGGGTACACCCGACCCTGGTGCCTTTCAATTATCTTCTTGCAAAGGTCGACGGCGTCTTCAATGCCTTCTATGTAAGAGGCGATGTTGTGGACTCCACGCTCTTTTACGGCAGAGGAGCGGGAATGATGCCCACGGCCTCTGCAGTGGTAAGCGATATTGCCGACATAGGAAGAAATATCCGGGCAGGAATAGCCGGCAGAATCCCGCATCTAGGCTACCGCAAGGACATTGCAAAACCGAAAGCATACATGCCTATTGAAGATATCTACACAAATTACTACATGAGAATAAACGTCATGGACAAGCCCGGTGTACTTGCAAAAATCGCAGGGATTCTCGGAGAACGGGACATCAGTATTGTCTCGGTAATCCAGAAGGCAGGCCAGGAAAAGGGTTTTGTCCCTATAGTCATGCTCACCCATGAGGCCAGAGAATCGAACATCAGAAGTGCTGTTAAGGAACTGACCGCGATTGAAGAGGTTGCAGGTACACCTGTGATCATAAGGGTAGAAGACAAGGATCTCAAGAATCAGAGACAATAATGCCTGTGGATGCAGGCAGGACAATTACGTAAGGAAATGGCAGTCTTTACGCGGAGGATATAAGTTGAAGAGCATAATCTTACTTGGCGATGGAATGGCTGATGAACCTGTCGAGGAGCTTGGCGGGAAAACCCCTCTTGAAGTGGCATATACGCCCTATATGGATAAACTGGCGGCCCGCGGAGAGTTCGGAATGGTCCAAACGGTAAAATCAGGATTTCCTCCCGGCAGTGATGTGGCCAACATGTCAGTCCTCGGCATGGACCCTGCAAAGTATTACTCTGGAAGGGCGCCGATAGAGGCGATCAGCATGGGAGTGAATCTTCATGAGGATGATACTGCATTCAGGATAAACCTTGTAACGCTCACCCAGAGAGAAAACGGTCTTATTATGGAAGATTACTGTTCTGACCATATCACCACTCAGGAAGCAGGAGAGCTGATCGAGGCACTGAGGGTTCTTGCCGGCAAGTATGAACGGACAGCTGTATACCCTGGAATAGAATACAGGCATCTCATGGTTATCCGTGGATTTGAAAACCGGATGTTACAAACAACGCCTCCCCACGATATCATCGGTGAATATATTGATAAATTCCTCCCCAATGATGAGTTCCTTACCACTCTCATCCATGAATCTATGAAGATTCTCAAGGATCATCCCATAAACATTGCAAGGAGAAAGCTTGGAAAAAGAGAGGCAACGGCAATATGGCCCTGGGGAGAGGGTAAGATTCAGAAGATCCCAACACTTCAGGAAGAATACGGCTTGTCCGGGGCCATGATATCAGCAGTCGACCTGCTCAAAGGTCTCGGCATCTTAAGAGGCATGGAGATCATTAATGTACCCGGCGCAACAGGCTGGATAGACACAAATTACCTGGGAAAGGCTCAGGCAGCCATTGATGCACTGGCTCATGTCGATATCGTCTACGTTCATGTTGAAGCACCGGATGAGGCCGGACATGCAGGTCTGCTCAGAGAGAAGATTCAGGCGATTGAAAACTTTGACGAGATGGTAGTCGGATACATCCTCACAAACATTGAAAGCATGGACATACCGTTCCGTGTTCTGTTCCTGCCCGATCATCCTACACCGATAGCGAAAAGAACCCATACATCGGATCCTGTCCCCTTTGTACTCTATGACAGCACCAATACCAGGAACAATACCTGGAAATTCAATGAACGAGAAGCCGGCGAGACAGGTTTATTCATTGAAGAAGGGTATTCTCTTCTGGGAAGGCTGCTACAGAACATATAATGGATGACATGCGGACTTGTTATCGTTTGAATACAGATACAAAGTTGCTTTGCCTGTCTATCTCCAGATCTATCTGAGGGATCAGGTTTATCATATCATCTGTTGAAAGATTCTCTTTGAGGCCTTTAAGGATCGGCAGTATCGACCTTTGAATTGTAAGAAAATAATAATCCTTTAATGGAGTTATGCCCTTAACCGTACATAAGATATCTGCGATATGTACGCAAGCGGCAAAAACAGGATCATTTTGGGAACCCGTAGGGTTATGATGAAAGGCCACTGCATCGCATATCTCCTGCGGAAACATCCAGGAATCGAGCAGCCTTCCACCTACCTCGGAGTGAGAGATACCGAAATATTCCTCTTCCAGCACATGATAGGTTCTTATATTATCATTTCTTTCCATAAAAGAGATCATTTCCCTGAATCTCTCGTTAAGATACTGGGACAGGAATATCTTGCCGACATCATGGAGAAGCCCGCCTACAAAATATTTTCCATCCATCCTGCAGTTAAGACAATTTGCCATCATTCTAGTTGTTACTCCAACCGCAAAACAATGCCGCCACAGTTTCTCTGTAAATTCCGAGCCTTTTCTGTCAAACAACTGAACAACAGACATGCTCAATGCTATATTCTGAATCTCCTGAAAGCCGAGAACCACAACAGCGTGTGAAATGGTAGAGATCTTCTTTACAAATCCATAATACGGTGAATTTGCAACAGAGAGTATTCTCATCGTCAATGCCGGGTCGCTCTCAATAATATCTGTAAGATCAGAAGCAGATGAATTTTTTTCTGATGTTACATCCAATATTTCATTTATCACATGAGGCAGAGTAAGGATGTCCGTTGCCTTGGACAGGATATTCAGGGTTTTTTCTCTGGTGTATTCCGGACGCAGTTTGCCTTCCATAATGAATAAACTCGGAAACATGGCAGACTTTCTTTAACTCTGTTACGGCTTATTTGTCTGTGTGTAAGATATTCCGGCATTTTTTAATCTCATGCCGGCTGCACAATAATATTAAAGAGCCATATAAAGAATCCCGATAAGACCGGATAATGGAAGGTACTACCATACTATCACTTGTCATATATTCACTTATTTGTGTTGCTATACTTGTACTGATTGTAAAGATAGCAACCAAAAAGGCAAACCCTCCCCTTAAAAAGGCACCTGCACGTTATGTAAGCATCTCTTCAGACGATGAGGTGGATACCTTTATGGATGTATACGACCTCGACTGGAAACCGGAAAAAGAAAGACCCGAGAGTCTGCCTGACAATATTGAGGATATCCTCAGCAATATCGAAACAATATCTCCTCTGATAACAGAGCTTTCATCCAGATTGGATGACCCTGATATCAATCCGAAAGATATCAGCAAACTCATTATTACCGACCAGGGACTCACCTCCTTTATCCTGAAGCGGGTTAACTCACCGTTCTACGGACTTGTACAAAAGGTGGATAACATCTTCAATGCAATCGTTATCCTCGGCTACAATGAGATCTACCGAATCATTATGGAAGAGAGAACATCCAAGATAGGTCTCAAACCTTCCAAGGCAGAATGGATCCATTCAAACCTCACCTCTACCATAGCGGCTTATCTTGCAAGCACATCAAGGATCGGCGTCCCAGGAGGAACCATGGTCACACTGGGTATGCTCCATGATATAGCGAAAATCATTATGGAGCGGTCGCTTCCTCAGCCGGAAAAGGGATTTCCCTCCGACCCGAGACAACGGCTGCGTGAAGAGTATGAACTCTATGGTATCGATCATGCTGCTTTAGGAGGGGTCCTGGCCAGAAGATGGAGGATGCCTGAGAAGCTGAGCAAATCCATAGAACGGCATCACTGGCCCATGTTCTGGCCGCTGAGAGAAATCGCTCAGGAATCTTCTGACGTAATCAAGGAACTCGCCTTATTGAGCATCTCGGATATAGCAGCCCGCAAGTTCATGCAGGAACTGGAAGGCCCCTATATCGGCAACGATTATTATAGATATATCAACAAGCCGCCGAGAATCGATAGCATCTTAATGCCTGAGATAACCAGGGATTTAAGAAGAATAAGACATCTGGGACAGATGGATGAGACAGAATCCGGCGTAAAGTAATCCTTTACCGCCTATAACATTTCCAGGCCCACTCTATTTCTATTATTTTAATATCGTTAAAAAATGCCTGTTCCTGCAAAAGAAATTATTTGGGTACTGCGAGGTTGACAAAATAAGGGAATATTCTCAGCACAATGAA
>JAFGTK010000242.1 GCA_016934135.1 Deltaproteobacteria bacterium
ATCGACTCGACTGTTATCCTGTTGCCCGATGCTGCTGTCTGATGGGTATCCGTTATTTCCGTCAACCTCCCACCCTGCACCGCCACAGCCTTTTCCTTCAGGCCCATGCTCAGGTACTTGTCCTCGCCTGCTACAAGGCTTACCCACTGGGTAGAGGTCTCATATCCCGAGGCAGAGACCTCCACATGGTAACGGCCCGGTTCCAGCTCCATGCCTTCATAATAAACAGGGTTTATATTCAGGATGCGGACGTGCGCCCCCTTCGGGTTTGTCTCCAAAAACAGACGGCCTGTCTCGGGCGCCTGCGGGCTCAGGAATGCCTGCAACGAAATTGACCTGCCTGAACTCAGTTTGACCTGTTTGGAGTACGCAACGTACCCGGCCTTTTCCACCCGCACCGTGTGATTGCCGGGTGCAAGCTCGATCCCGGACAGCGGGGCATTGCCGGCACTGCGGCCGTCGATCAAAACCTGTGCGCCTTGTGTATTGGCCGTGACATTCAAATAAGCCTTTTCTTTCGATGCAGACGGCGTTTCCACTGTGGCGCCGGAGCTTGCAAGCATGAAGATGAAATCGCCCTTGTCAAGCCTGGGGTTGTTGATCTTGCCGTACTGCGGGTGCTGGCAGCCTCTGGTATAGTTCACCACCTTGTCCTGCAGGTGCATGCCGAGCTCGCTGCCCGTGACATAGCCGTCACTGTTGAGGTCTGCCTCGCCCTTGATCCCGTCTAAGAACACGGTCTTGAAGATCGACTTGTCCGGCACCTGCTCGCCTGCGGCGCCTGCTGTGATATACTGGCGTACCGGAGAGGCGGATTTCTCGGAGATGTCTGTAGGCGCGGCCCTTGTCATATTGAAGAGCGAACCGGAAAAACACGAGTCAAACACCATGAGCACGTGCTTGGAGGCGACCTTCATGGAACAGGTCTCCACCTGGTTCATGGAAAGCGCCTTTTCATCAAAGCCCATTGGGTCCGCCCTCTTCAAGGGGCAGTCCCTGGGGATAATGTATCCCAGTTCGGTTCCGTCAGCTAAAGTGGTGGTCTCTCCGTGGCCGGCAAAATAAAAGAGCACGGCCCGGTCAGACTCCCTGCCTTTCTTATAGGCCAGCGTGCTCATGGCCGACTTAAGCTGTTTTGAATCAGGATTCACAATCAGTTCTACTAAAAACCCGCTCTTTTTAAGCTCTGCTGCAACCTCCCTTGCATCGCGCACGGCATTGGGCAGGTCTGGCCAGCTTTCGTACTCGCTCACCCCCACCACCAGGGCGTGGTAGTCCTTGTACAGGTACACGGGCTTGCCCTGCTTTGTGGTCACGCTTATGCCGCGGCTGGCAGCACTTAAGGGGGTGACAGCCGCCGCACTGAAAATGGCTGCCAACAAAAACCAGAGGATCATCCTGCTCTTTTGCATCATATCCTGTCCCTAATATGCTTCATGTATTCACCTAAACTATAAAACCCGTCATTGCGAGCGAAGCGAAGCAATCTCAATATCTTCAGCAGAGCCGTTCAAAACAAATCCGTCCAGTGCCTATGCTTTAAGCGGCATCGTTAACGGCCCTGCCAAATACCTTAAAAATTTACTCGTCGTCGGCCTTCACGGCTCTGCTAAATTCCATGAGATTGCCGCGTCGCTACCGCTCCTCGCAATGACATCCGAGTCTTTTCATTCTGTCTTCTGACTCCTGACTTCTGTCTTCTTTTACCCTAACGCCTAGTGCCCAGCGCCTAGCGCCTGCTTTCAATACATCTTCCCATACATCTCCCTGCGCTCGGTGACTTTCTTGAGGTAGTTGCTTGTCTCTTCAGGGGCATGGGCCCGCAGGAAGGTGTAGAGCTGGTCGGACGATACCCTGTCTACGTCTATTCCATTCCTTTTCAGCGAGCGTTGCACCGCTCCCGGTCCCCAGTTGTAGCTGCAGATGGAGAGGTACAGGTTCTTATTCTCATCGTGCACATCCCTGTAGTAATTCTTTGTCAGCAGGTGCAGATATGCGCTGCCCAGCTCGATATTGTTTTCCGGAACATAGAGGTATTCGGGAGGAAGCAGCTTTTTCTCCTTGTAGAGAAAACCGTATGCCTCCATGGCCCCGTATTTCGGGATGAGCTGCATGAGCCCGTATGCATTTGCATGTGATTTTGCCATGGGGTTGAAATAGGACTCGGTGTGGATGACTGCAAGGATAAGCTCGGGCTCGATATCCATCTTTGTTGCATGCACATGGACAGGATCAATAAATTTCTTTGCCCGTACCTGAACGTGGTTTGGAACAAGGCTGAAATTTACTGTCAGCTTCTGTCGTTCGATGCCATCTTTAGCCTTGAATGGCTTGTTATCGACCTGAATATTCGGCCTGATCTGTTTTTGAATGTAGGTTTCGATATTGCTTTCAGCAATGGCTTTCCCCTTTTCATCCTTCACCTGGTCCTCGAGGACATATTTGCCGGCGGGGTTCTGGGCGGAGAACATCTTTTTTACCTGTGAACGTATCTGCTCTCTGCCCTTTTCAAGTGCATTGGGATCATTTACCGGGACAACAGCACTCACCTCTATTGTGCCGTGTTCGAAGTCTACAAGGCTCCTGGCATCGAGATCCTTGCTGTAATCAACCCAGGTCTTTTTGGTGGAATCCAGGAAGGTGTCCCATTTTTTCTCCACAGCAGTCTTGAACTCCTCCCACTGCCTGCGCTGTTCTTGCTCATATGTATCCCACTGGGCATTGCTGGAGGAATTGAACTCTTCCCAGCCTTTATCGAATGAAGACCATATATCATCTGACTGGTCCTGCCCCGTAGCTGAAAGGGGGAAAACAATCAGGGCAAACAACAGGAAGATAACTCCAAGATCTTTTGTTTTCATTTTCTTAACCCCCTATAAATTGTAGTATTGATCAGAATCATGGAATCATTTGCCTGCCATATAAACAGCTTTAATTTTATTGTCTGTTACCTGCTCCACCCTGTACTGGCTGCGGAAACCGATCATGGCTGCTAAATAATCGGTCTTTTCTGAGTAACGTACTGATATCAGGCCAATACCACCCTCATATCGTTCATTTGAGACAGCTTTAACTCCAAGACAATAATTCTGTACCATCTGAACGAAGTCCTGGCGAAAGGTCTGATAGTCGGAGAAACCCGAAACTGCAATCTCTACATTGTGCTCTTTCACCTTTGCCATTTCGTCCAGTTTTTTCATGAAACCAATTGAAACAGGTTGAACTATCTTACGGGGGAAACCGTTTGGGCCTCTGCTCTTGAGAGCTTTGGTCCTGTTAAAACCAAAAATCCTATTGTTTTCAGGTTCATTCTCAGCAATAAGGATTTTACCGGTTTGCCTCTGCATGAATTTGAGACTGCATTCCACAAAGTAAGACTCAATACCGTTATTTTTTTCTGAAAGATCCATAGAAGTATCGATAGTGAGTCGGTACTCCGGATTCCATCCTTTAAAAGTCGAATCAAGAACAAAATATCCTTTTGCAGTCATCTGTTTCACAAGTTCTTTCTGAATCATATCAGAACCATAACCATTGGCTCCGATAAGAACAGAGCAGTGTGAAAATACGTTTTCCATCTCTTTTGTTTCATTCTTTTTTTCAACAACCCAGGCCCGAATCTTGACCTTGATGTAGTTGTCTTCATGAACTTCGGAGATCACCTCATAGTTTTTCACAAGCGCGAAAGTCTGAACCTTTATTACATTATCCAGCAAAAGCCCCATATTGGTAATAGTATCGCAGGTAAGCCCCACACCTGCCTGCTCGATTGCTGCCTGTTTAGCACGGAGAATGGCAATATCCCGCGATAGGCTGATATCTGCTTCTATAGGTGCCATTCCATTGGCTTCTACAAGAGTGCTGGCATGTCCTGACAGAGGGAATGCCAGGCATAGCAGGATAATAAATATTGTCCATTTCATATGATATGATCCATGATGAACTCGCAAAGAGTTCATCATGTGGTAATTTCTAGCTAAGTGAAGCAAGCGCGCAATGACATGCTTTTTAACTTTTTGTAAAAGCATTACCTGTTACTCCCACAGACCACGACAACCTTGAGGTCTTTCAGAAAAGAGCCCTGAAGATTCTCCTGGTATATCTTTGCCGCGTCATTTTTGGATACGCTCAGATCGGTATTCCTTTCACCGGCTGCTTCCACGGCCTGAATAATCATAGGATTGTTCCCGATACGTCTGTTCTCCTTTGCCTTTTCAACAGAACTTGCATACCCTGCCATTCCGCCTTTCTTTATAACTTCTTGCCTCTCGCAGGTGCTCATCCCGTAGAGAATCTCCCTTGAATCCTCCACCATCACGTTCAGTCCCAGGCTAGGTGTCACATCAAGACCTTTTGCATCGATGATCAGTCCTGTATACGGCGTAACAGCAGGAGCCTGGGCAGAGACCTGTACAGCTTCAATCGCCGGAGAATAGACAGTTTCTCCTGACTCAATACTAAAATACTTTTCCGGCAGAAGTTCCTTCATGATATCCGGACTCATCTTCTTATACGCAATTACACTGGCCATACCGTTGGATGCCCGTGTCATCTCGCCTACAAAAGATCCGCTCAAGATCCCCTGCACAGTCTGCTGGTTGATATCCTCTTCAAGGATCCCCTTTTGTACCTTTATGCCCCTGGATATGTGAATTTCTCCAAGCATCATGACAAGGTTTGCCCTGGCATCAGCCGCTGCAGCCACCTGCTGTGCATATACCGGCTGATTAATGTCCGCATATCCTACTGCACTGATTACACCCTTTGACCAGTTGATCTCTCCCTGGCCGGATTTCTGTACTATTTCACCATTTTCATTGATGCTGATGCCGAATGCATATGCCTGGGATAG
>JAFGTK010000243.1 GCA_016934135.1 Deltaproteobacteria bacterium
CTCAAACTGGATATGCTCATGAGGGAAGGGTCGTTAAGCAAGTCTTCTGTTGACGGGCTCAACGAGATAAAGAATGAGGCAATCAAGATTAAGACTGTGGTAAAAAAGATGCTCGAGATCTCAGATGTAGTTGAAACTAACTATGTAAAGAACGAAAAGATGCTCGACATCCACCATACATCCAAAAAGGATGAAGGCGCCCGGGCAACCGGCCCTGTCCCGGAATCTTCTCCGGAGGAGATTGCCGCAGGCTTTGAAGACTACAACAATGAAGAGAGGAAACCACAAGCTCCTGCTTCTTCCGCAATGACCGAAGATTCATCAGGCAATCATACGCCTGGGTTCGAAGACTATCTGGATCAGCAGCATAAGGAGATGCAGAAGAATTCGACCTCATCTTCGAGCGTTACAGACAATCCTGGGTTCGAGGATTATCTCGAATAAAAAGTCCTTATCACTGATACGGTATATCATTCGTCGAAACGGCATCTCATTCGTGTTTATTGCAGGAGATCTGGTTAAGCCAGTCACGGTACATGACCGAGAGGATCATAAAATCCTTCTCATTATCAACATCCAGTGCCGCACCTCCCACAGTTGTCTCGACAACCTTGAACCGCGCACCGAGCAGACCTGAAACAATCCGTTCCACTCTTGTTTTTGTCACGGGAAAACTTATCAGATGAGCCATGGTATCGAATCCAAGGGCATCCAGACCGGCCGAGATCTGAAGGAGCAGATATATGGCAAGCGTCTTGCCTATATCTTTCGGACCGAGTCTTATTATCGCAACGAGGGCTTTTAAAATATTGAACAGTTCCTTCTGATACCGGTATTCATATGCCTTGAGTACGAGGTCTATGCCTTCCATGAGCATGAAGGGACGCGCCATGTGCAGATTATTCTGACGGAAATTCCCATCCCAGGTATGGAATGTGGCCATCTTGATCCCGGGCCTGCCTTTTCTCGGGCCGAAGAGCTTCAGGATTTCTTCGGAGGTGATTCCGGCAACATGGTCATAGTTGTTCATGTCACACTGGGAAATGAATTGCTCAATTTCATTTACAGAGATAAGAGGGATGTCTCCTGAAAGGAACAGGGCATATTTGTCCCTGTATTTATCGATGATATCAAATGTCAGCTCACCGCTTTGACGATATTCGGGCAATGTCTGGAGAAAACCTTCCCATCCGTTTTCCGCAAGACTTCTCTTCTGCTCCACAATATCCACATCAAGATCGCCTATGACCTCCTCAAAACTTTCCTTCGGCCCTACCACGATGATGCGGTCAATATCCCTGCAGGATTCAAGTGCTTCGACAATATGCCTGATAATGGGCTTGCCCGCTACATCCAGCAGCGCCTTGTTCCTTTTGAATACCTTTCTGGCCGCCTTGCCGTCACCAGCAGCTACAACTGCATCTATTCCCATGACTTTTTCTATGACCTTAAAAGATTTATCCTGTCAAGAAATCAATTGTACTCCTCCCCCCTCACCTTTATCCTCTCCCGGGGGGAGAGGATATAAATGTGTCCCCGCAGCTTTTCTGTGGGCAATCTTCTGATTGAAGGCTTGACAGAGTCTTCTCGTACAACTACAGCATTTCCTTATCAACATAACCCGGTACCTTATTATGAGCATGAACTCACCAGATACAGCTTTGCATACAAAGCGGGCATTTGCCGCGGCATGGCCTATCTGTCTTGGATACCTCGCCATTGGCATGGCATTCGGGGTCCTGGCGAGGCAGGCCGGACTTGCAGTATATCAGATCGCTCTCATGTCGTGCATCGTGTTTGCCGGCTCATCTCAGTTCATAGCGGTATCAATGATCAGTTCCAATGCTGCGGTACTCTCGATCATCATCACCACCTTCATGGTCAATCTCCGTCATCTTCTCATGAGTTCATCCCTTTCTCTTCACGTAAAGGGAGAAAACAAACTTATGCTTTCCTTATTCTCATACGGGGTAACCGATGAAAGCTTTGCAGTGAACCTTGGTAAATTCCTGGGGCACGGATGGAACATCAGGGATGCACTCGTGGTAAACCACACAGCCAATGCCTTCTGGATATTCAGCACAATCATCGGCGGATATGCAGGTGCATTTATCCCTTCAGGGTCATTCGGCATCGACTATGCCCTTACCGCCATGTTTTTATGCCTGCTCGTCTTTCAGCTGAGAGGCTCTTTGTTTGTCCTGTTATCGGTTATATCGGGGGTTCTCTCGGTTGCTTTCTATATCATGATCCCGGGCAATCTGTATGTGATCCTCTCCTCTGTCCTGGCCGCCACCATAGGAGTGATGCTGAAGAAACTTTATCTTCGTCACAAAATCAAAGAGGGTGATCAATGAGCAGTGGGGAATATCTTCTGTGCATCATGGGCATGGGCCTTGTCACGTACATACCCCGCTGGCTGCCTCTTTTTTACCTGACAGACAAACGTCTGCCTTTCTGGCTTGTGGAATGGCTTACCTTCATTCCGGCATGTATCCTGAGCGCCCTGATATTTCCTTCCATTATAATAAATCCCGATACCGGAACTGTTGACTTCATGCACCCTGCATTCCTGGCAGCCGTCCCCACCTTTTTGTTTGCATTGAAGACCCGGTCCCTGGGCGGCACGGTGATTGTAGGCATGTCCCTCTACTGGCTTCTGCAGCATTTTCTATGATTGGTAAAAGACATGAACAATACATGAACAATCCTGAGGGTTGCCTCAAGCAATAACTTGGTGATAGTAGGCCTAAAGATGATTTATATAAAGCTGATCCTGACCGCTGTGTTCTGGGGCGGAACATTCATTGCCGGAAGATTCATCGCGCCTGTTATCGGGCCTTTTTCAGGATCGTTTCTGCGATTTGTTTTTGCCTCGGCACTTCTTATACTGTTCATTTACCTGCACGAGGGGGGGCTGCCAAGACTCAATCCAAGGCAGGCTGTTCTTGCAGTGATGCTCGGGCTCACCGGGGTCTTTGCATACAATGTCCTGTTTCTTGCAGGGCTTAAGAGCGTCACAGCAGGCAGGGCATCCGTTATCATAGCAAACAACCCGGTGTTCCTTGCCCTGTTTTCGTCCCTGATCTTCAAGGAGCATCTGAGCTTGAAAAAGATCACAGGAATAGCAATGAGCCTCAGCGGGGCCGTCATAGCCATCACCCGCGGAGACCTTTCAATGATCTGGCATGGTGCAATAGGTATCGGTGAACTGATGATCTTCGGCTGCGTTGCAAGCTGGGTTTCCTATTCGTTGTTCGGCAAGAAACTCATGTCCTGGATTTCTCCTCTGGCAGCCGTTACATATTCATCCCTGTTCGGGGCAGGCTTCCTGTTATTCCCTGCATGTATGGAAGGTATCTCCAGAAACTTCATGCACTACGGCTTCATGACATGGATGGGCATCCTTTATCTCGCCCTTTTTGGTACGGTTATCGGTTTTACCTGGTTTTACGAAGGGGTCAATACCATAGGACCGACACGATCCGGCGTATTTATTAATTTTGTACCCATCAGCGCCATCATCCTTGCTTTTTTCCTGCTTGGAGAGGAACTAGACATTTCCCTTGTCCTGGGAATCACCCTGGTAACCACAGGGGTATTTCTCACAAACAGACCTGAGAATCTCATCATAGCAAACCCAAGAGCTTGACTTTACCTCTACGCATTCGTACTTTTCATGTAGTGAAGATTCTTGTCTTATCTTTATCGAAGAGGAGGAATGGGAATGAAAAAGTTCTTATGGCTTATTGTCGGGATCATTATTGTTGCCATCATTGTGTTCATGACGACACAAAAGAAGCAGGAAGAACCAACACTCGCAGGGAAAACCCTGAAACTGGCCATGGATGCCGACCCGGTATCGCTGGACCCTCATGTGCAGCTCTCAGGAGGGATGCTCCAGTACTCCCATATGGTATTTGATCCGCTTGTACGGTGGACCAAGGCCATGGACCTGGAACCGAGACTGGCTTTGCGCTGGGAACTTATCGATGAAAACACCATGCGGTTTTATCTTCGTCAGGGCGTTAAATTTCATACAGGCAACCCCTTTACTGCCAAGGATGTGAAATGGACAGTGGAACGGTTGAAAAAGAGTCAGGATTTCAAGGGCCTGTTCGAGCCGTTCGAAGGTGTGAACATTATCGACGACTACACCTGCGACCTTGTGACCAAGAAACCCTATTCCCTGGTACTCAACATGGCAACCTATATCTTCCCCATGGACAGCGCTTTCTATACAGGCACGGACGAAACCGGTAATCCAAAGGATGCCATTGTCAAGACAGGCCCTTCCTTTGCGCTGAACCATGAATCCGGCACCGGGAAATACCGGGTAACCACCAGAGAACAGGGGGTGGAGACAGTATTCGAGACATTCGAAGGATACTGGGATGACGAATCCCCGGGCAATGTGGACAAGATAGTCCTGACGCCCATCAAGAACGATGCAACCAGGGTAGCTGCTCTGCTCTCCGGCGATGTGGATTTCATCATGCCGGTGCCTCCCCAGGATTATGAAAGGGTGGCAGGCAGTGAAAACTCTCAGCTGATAACCATGTCGGGAAGCCGCATCATCACCTTCCAGCTCAACCAGAACAGAAGGCCGGAATTCAAGGACCTCAGGGTCCGTAAGGCCATCGTATATGCCGTCAACAACGAAGGCATAGTCGAGACCATTATGAAAGGAACGGCAACTGCTGCAGCCCAGCAGGCACCGGTAGGATTTGCCGGATATAAGGCTGATCTGCAGCCTCGCTACGATCTCGAAAAGGCCATATCTCTCATGAAGGAAGCCGGTTATGCCGACGGATTCACCTGTTCCATGATCGCCCCCAACAATCGGTACGTCAACGACGAGAAGATCTCAGAGGCGGTTGTTGCCATGCTTGCAAAGATCAAGATCAAGGTAAATCTCAAGACCATGCCCAAGGCCCAGTACTGGGATCAGTTCGATGCCCAGGTGGCTGATATCCAGATGATCGGATGGCATCCGGACACCGAAGACTCCGCTAACTACTCCGAGTTTCTTGTGATGTGCCCGAACAAGGAAACCGGTTACGGCCAGTACAACAGCGGAAATTACTGTAACCCCAAAGTGGACGAACTCGTTCTGGCAAGCCAGACAGAGACCGACCCGGCAAAACGCTCCACAATGCTCCAGGATGTGGAGCAGATACTCTACGATGATGCCGCTTATGTCCCGCTGCACTGGCAGAATCTCTCCTGGGCCGGCAAGAAGAACCTCAATATCGAGCCCATTGTCAATGTAATGAACTTCCCCTATTTTGGAGATCTGGTTATAGATTAAACAAATATTTCTGCTTGGAAAAGTGATGACCTCTGTGGGAGCGGCTTTAACCGCGATTATGAGAGAAACGTGGAAATGAAAATATCGCGGCTAAAGCCGCTCTCACAGGGCAAGTACATAATAAAGATATTATACATTAGGAATACATGTTTGCATTTACCATAAGAAGGATCGCACAGGGCATCTTAGTGATGCTCATTATAAGCTTTCTGTGTTTCACCATCCAGCATGCCATAGGCGACCCTGTCCGTGATATCGTGGGCATTTCGGTTTCTGCCGCCGAGAGGGAGGCCCTGCGTGAAAAGATGGGGCTCAATGATCCTTTTCTCTCCCAGTACATCAGGTTTCTGGGCAAAGCGGTCCGCGGGGATGTAGGCATGTCGTTCTTCTTCAAGAAACCTGCACTGGAAGTCATCCTTTTCAAGGCCCCGGCAACCCTGGAACTCGTATTTGTCAGCTCTGTCATAATAATCTTTATCTCCATTCCCCTGGGTATCTACTGTGCCATAAACCCGAAACACATCCTGTCGCGTATCATTATGGGCATGAGTATTGTAGGGGTGTCCATCCCGGTCTTTCTCACCGCCATCATGCTTATCTATATTTTCTCTGTAGAGCTTCACTGGCTTCCATCCTATGGAAGGGGAGAGCTGGTAAACATCGGCGGGTGGAAAAGCGGACTGTTTACCATAAGCGGCATCAGACATCTTATTCTGCCAAGCATTGCACTGTCATCCATCATGCTGCCCCTGTTCATACGGCTCATCCGCTCCCAGATGATGGAGATCCTGGAAACCGAATACATCAAATTCGCCTGGGCAAAAGGGCTCCACAAAAGGCGGATATGGTTTATCCATGCATTCAAGAACACATTGCTGCCGGTAATCACGGTAGGCGGTGTGCAGCTGGGGACCATGATTGCATTTACCATTCTCACAGAAACAGTGTTTCAATGGCAAGGCCTGGGCTTTCTGTTCATCGAAGCAGTCGAGCGGGCCGATACCACACTGCTTGTGGCATACCTTATGGTCGTAGGGGTAATCTTCGTAGTGGTCAACACAATTGTGGATCTCATCTACGGGCTGGTAAATCCCACGGTGAGGATACAGGGAACCAGGTAATGGGAACATTGGCGAGAATACGTCAATCCTACATACTATACAGCTTTGTGCGCGACTGGGTTGCAATCACATGTTTTATCGTAGTCTGTATCCTTATCCTGATAAGTTTTCTCTCTCCGTTTATCGCCCCGCATAATCCATACGAGTCTGCATCCATCAATGTGATGAATGCGGAAACACCTCCCATGTGGATGGAAGGCGGTTCATCCGAATTTATCCTGGGGACCGACAGCCAGGGAAGAGACCTCTTCAGCACGCTGCTGTTCGGAATGCGCATCTCCATCATCATCGGCTGCTGTGCAGTGATCCTGCAGGCCTTTCTAGGAGTCATTATCGGGCTTGTATCCGGATATATCGGCGGCAGGCTCGATTCGTTTCTCATGCGCATGGCAGATGTACAGCTTTCCTTTTCCACCATGATGGTGGCCATCTTTCTTGGTGCAATCTTTCAGGCGGCTTTCGGGGTTGCCATGTATGAACGGTTCGCCGTAGTGCTTCTTGTCTTTATAATCGGCCTTGCGGAATGGCCCCAGTACGCGCGGACGGTAAGGGCATCAGTACTGGCGGAAAAACAGAAGGAATATGTAGAGGCTGCAAGGGTTATCGGTTTGAATTCAGCACGTATCATGCTGCGTCATATCCTGCCGAACACACTTTCTCCGGTTCTGGTGATCTCAACGGTGCAGGTAGCAAATGCAATCATGAGTGAAGCGGCTCTGTCGTTCCTGGGACTCGGTATGCCTGTTACCCGTCCGTCTCTCGGGTCCCTGATCAATTCAGGCTTTGAATTTATCTTTTCAGGATCATGGTGGATTACCCTGTTTCCGGGTATCTTCCTCGTTCTCCTTATCCTGGTGATCAACCTTCTGGGTGACTGGCTGCGGGATGTACTGAACCCGAAGCTGTATAAGGGATAACTCATGGAACACCTGCTGGAACTGCAGAACATCGTAGTAAGGTTCGCTCTCCGCTTCGGAGATCTTACAGCTGTGGACGACGTGAGTTTCACTCTCGACAGAGGAGACCGTATGGGTCTTGTGGGAGAAAGCGGTGCCGGCAAATCCGTAACCGGTTTTTCCATAATCGGTCTTATCAGCAGGCCCGGATACATTGCATCCGGACGTATACTGTTCGAGGGAACCGATCTTGCCCACCTGAATGAAGAGGCCCTGAGGAATATCCGGGGCAACAGGATAAGCATGATATTTCAGGACCCCATGATGACACTGAACCCGGTACTGACCATTGGAACACAGATGACAGAGACCCTGCAGGCACACATGGATATCACAGACGAAGAAGCAGCGGCCATGGCAGTGGACAGATTGAGAATGGTCCACATACCTTCCCCGGAAAAAAGGCTGAACCAGTACCCTCATGAATTCTCAGGCGGCATGAGACAGAGGATTGTCATTGCAATAGCCCTGCTGATGGACCCGGCACTTATTATTGCCGACGAACCCACAACCGCCCTTGATGTAACTATACAGGCAGAGATCCTCGACCTTCTGCTGGAGCTGTGTGCAACGGGAAAGACAGGTCTTATCCTAATCACCCACGATCTCGCCGTGGTCTCACAGGTAACCGACAAGATCACGGTCATGTATGCCGGCAGGATTGTCGAGATGGGCAGTACCGATACAATCATACACGATCCCAGGCATCCCTATACTCAGGGCCTTATCAATGCACTGCCCGGAAGCAGGCACACAGGATCCCGGCTGAACCAGATACCCGGCATGATGCCGAACCTCCTGACCATCCCGCCCGGATGTTCCTTTCACCCAAGGTGTCCTTTCATGATGGATATCTGTACAAAACAGGCCCCCCGGCTGAAATATTACAAAGAGCATGAAAGGCAGATCTCCTGTTTTCTCATGGAGAATCAGAACAAGGGGAGCATATGAACGATAAAAAACCCCTTCTTGAAGTAAACAACCTGATAAAGCACTTTGATATATCCGGCGGGGTGCTGGACAGGCTCACGCTGGAAAAGATGCGGATCCGTATGAAAAAGACCGTGGTCCATGCACTCAATGACGTAAGTTTTTCCATATTCCAGGGGGAAACTTTTTCCGTGGTAGGGGAGTCGGGCTGCGGAAAATCAACCCTGGGCAGGGCCATTGTCAGACTCTATCCGATAGATAAGGGAAGCATATACTATTGTGGAGATCGAATAGATACGAAAGATTCCAGAGCGATGCTCCCGTATCGATCAAAGATGCAGATGGTCTTTCAGGATCCGTATGCATCACTGAATCCCCGTATGAAGGTTGAGCAGACCCTGATGGAACCGATGCTTTTCCATAATCCTTCAATGTCTATGGGCGAAGCCAGGGACAATGTAGCTGCCGTCATGGAGCAGGTCGGGGTGGACCCTGGCTGGGCCTCAAGATACCCCCATGAATTTTCAGGAGGACAGAGGCAGAGGATAAGCATTGCCAGAGCATTAATGGTGGAACCGGAATTCATTATTGCAGACGAACCCATATCCGCCCTGGATGTATCAATCCAGGCACAGATCCTTAATCTGTTTATGGATGCTCAAGATGACAGAGGATTGACCTACCTCTTCATTACCCATGATCTGTCTGTGGTGAAACACATAAGCACGCGTGTAGCAGTCATGTATCTGGGCACCATATGCGAACTCGCACATAAAGCCCCCTTGTTCGCACACCCCAGGCATCCCTACACACAGGCGCTCCTGAGCGCCATCCCAATCCTTGGTTTTAGAAAATCACGTCATATCAGGCTCAAAGGAGAAGTGCCCACCCCAATCGAACTCCCTTCGGGCTGCGTTTTTCATAAAAGGTGCCCGTTTGCATTCGAACGGTGTTTTAATGAGGTGCCGAAACTTTCCGAGCGCGATTCGGGAACATTTGTCGCCTGTCATGGGGTAGAAGAAGGAAAAATCTGATACTGGTAAAAGGCACTGTCCACTTCAACAAAACCATTTGTTAGGTAAAACATTTCGAATATCAAATCTCGAAAAAATAGACAAAGAAGAAGCAGACTCTTGGCTTCAGGTAAAGAATATCTCAGATCGTGGGGTTATTGTTCATCTTTTTTGAGCAAACCCTCTATCTTTTCTATCAGGGCGACCTTGCTTATGGGTTTTCCAAGAAGTTCATCCGCACCGCAGTCCCTGGCTGCGCTCATGCCCTCTGTGTCTGCTGCCATACCGGTGAAGATGATGACCGGAATATGCGCCGTTTTCTTGTTTTCCTTAAGCCTCCTGCATGTCTCATATCCATTTATTCCCGGCATTTCAACATCCAGCAGAATCGCATCAGGCAGTTCCCTTTCAGCAATCTCGAGGCCGTCCTCTCCGTTATAGGCTGACAGGAAATCACAATCGGGTATATGTTTTTTCACGATCACATTAATGATTGCGTGAACCCCCTGATCATCATCGATTACCAGCACCTTCGTCATTAAAGTATCTCCTGTGTTCGATTGCGCACCTGTTTCGTTTTTTCTTATTATCACAGAAAAATAGTATTATTACCACCGGTTTCAAGGAAATCATATTCCCTATCTTCCTATCAATACAAAATTTCCGTTCCTGAAAGGGTCGACCTGAAAGTAATGCTTCAATGTCTGAATATGTTTTCCCTCGAGGTTCAGTAACACATCTCTAATTATGCTTCTTTTACCTATTCATTTTTATGTTCATCCCAGATTCCGTCAGCTCAAGGATTCTCCCCAGAGAAATTCCTACGGACATCAATGGAGCATTATAATTTTATATCGTAATACCGGCTCCAACACTTAAGAAAAAGAAGGCACAGCCATTAATGAGAATCGCCAATTGACTTCTTATTTTATAAAATGGTATCCAATCAGTATAATTTATCGATCAATACTTGACATCCCTACCGGATATCAGCTATATCCGAGCCCTATTTAGCGGTTAAGGAGTAATACGTATGAGTACATACAGTGCAAAAAAGGGTGAGGTGATGAGAAACTGGGTACTTGTCGATGCAACTGACAAGGTCCTCGGAAGGCTTGCCGCGGATGTGGCTTCCATCCTGAGGGGAAAGACGAAACCTGAGTATACGCCTCACACCGATGTCGGCGACTTTGTCGTGATCGTCAATGCAGCCAAAATTAAGCTGACCGGCAATAAGCTTGATAAAAAGATGTACTATCATCACAGCGGGTATATGGGCGGGATCAAGGAGCAGACAGCAAAGCAGCTGCTTGAGAAAAAGCCCGAAGATGTCATCAAGCACGCAATAAAGGGCATGCTCCCGAAGAACAGCCTTGGAAGGGCCATGTACAAAAAGCTCAAGGTGTATGCAGGCGAGGATCATCCCCACGAAGCTCAGATGCCTCAAACGATCAATTTATAAGAGAGGAATTATATGGCAGAAAGGACGTATGCCACCGGAAGAAGGAAAAATGCCACTGCTCGGGTGTGGTTATCCGTTGGAAAAGGCGATTTTACAGTAAACGGCAAGCCCATGAATGAATACTTCGACAGGGAAACCCTGAAGATGTCTGCCATGCAGCCCTTTGATGTAACGGAAACCAGGGGTCAGTTCGATATCCTGGCAACGGTCAAAGGAGGCGGCATATCAGGTCAGGCAGGTGCGATCCGTCACGGCATATCACGTGCGCTGGCGGAATTCGATATCGAGAAATACCGACCAAGGCTGAAAAGTGCAGGGTTCCTGACCAGGGACCCCAGAATGGTGGAGAGAAAGAAGTTCGGGCTCCACAAGGCACGTAAACGACCTCAGTTCTCCAAGAGGTAATCGTCCTTGGCTATTTCAGTAGGTATCCTGGGTGCTACAGGGTATACCGGGGCCGAGCTTATCAGGCTTCTTCATTCTCATGACAAAGCCAGGATCACCTACTGTTCTTCGCGCCAGTACAATGGCCGCAATATAGCCGATGTGCTGGGGTTTTTCAAAGGTTCCTTTGATATCCTTATTGAGGATTTCGATGCCCAAGCCGTGAAGAACCGCTGCGATGTAGTATTCAGCTGCCTTCCTCACGGCACCAGCATGGACTTCATCTCACAGATTGCTGATGCGGTAAAGGTGATCGACCTGAGCGCCGACTACCGGATCAGGGACATTCAAACCTATCATGACTGGTATGGAGAACATACATCCGCCAACCTTTTAAAAACCGCAGTGTACGGTCTGTCCGAGTGCTATCGCTCAGAGATCAAAACTTCATCTCTGGTAGCCAATCCCGGATGCTATCCAACAAGTATCCTGCTTGCACTGATCCCTCTTCTAAGACGCGGCATCATTGACCCCGCAGGGATCATCATCGACAGCAAAAGCGGCGTGTCAGGGGCCGGCAGAGGCCTGAGCCTCACCACTCATATCTGTGAGACTGCAGAGAGCTTTTCAGCATACAAGGTCGGAAGGTCTCACCGGCACATACCCGAGATCGAGCAGGAACTCTCAAGCGCTGCCGATTGCCATGTTACAGTCGAATTCACACCCCACCTGATCCCTATCACAAGAGGCATGCTCTCAACGATATATGTGCATACAGACTATGATGAAAACGAATTGCGGGAATGCCTTAACACCTTTTACCAGGACTCCACGTTTGTCAGCATCTTCAAAGACGGTTTCCCTTCCACAAAGGATGTCCGAGGAACGAACAGGTGCCTCATCGGGCTGACGAAAAACAAAACTACATCACGCGCTGTTATCGTAAGTGTGATCGACAATCTCACCAAAGGGGCATCCGGCCAGGCCGTTCAGAACATGAACCTCATGTTCGGCCTGCCCGAAACCGAAGGCCTTGCCTCCCTGCCCTTGTTCCCCTAGGATCAACTCCATTTCGGGCAAATACAAGATTGAAAAAATCATAATTTCTTTTCGGATCAGATCTGCTTGCAAGCCTTGACTCATCGGCGGCATTACCGTAGTTTACTTTTTAAGGAGGTCTGCCATGACAGGTCCGATAAGAAAAGCCATTGTTGCAGGCAGCTGGTATCCGGATATACCCGACATACTCAGGGATGATGTCTCCCGTTATATGGAAAAGGCATCCGTTCCTGAGATTCCGGACAAACCTGTAGCCATAATCAGCCCTCACGCTGGATACATGTTTTCCGGCGGGGTTGCAGGATATGCATACAAGGCCGTATCAGACTATAAATATAAAACTGTCGTTGTAATAAGCCCTTCCCACAGGGCCTATTTCCCCTTTGTATCTGTATGGAAGAGCGGCGGTTTCGAAACACCACTCGGTATTATCGAGGTGGATGAGGGCCTATGCGGCAGGCTTATCGCCTCTTCAGAGATCTTCAAGGATGATCAGCGCGCACACGCGAATGAGCACGCCCTCGAGATCCAGCTGCCCTTCCTGCAGTCAGCTCTGGGCAGATTCTCACTCTGCCCTCTCATTATGGGTCGACAGGACTTTTCCCTGTGTGAAGATCTTGCACGTGCTCTTATGGAGCAGATCCCCAATCCCGAAGAGGTTCTCATTGTGGCGAGTTCAGACCTGTCACATTTTCATTCGTCAAAAAAGGCAGAGGTTATGGACACAGCAGTGGCAAGACACATAGAAGAATTCGACATCGACGGTCTCAGCAGGGATCTTGAACAGGGAGAAAGCGAGGCATGCGGTGGAGGGCCTATCCTTACTGCATTGCTCTATGCCAGGGCACTCAGCAGGACAACCACCAAGGTCCTTAGTTATGCCCATTCCGGTCATATAACCGGGGACAACACATCGGTCGTCGGGTATCTCTCTGCCGCAGTCTACTGACCCGGATCATGCACACTTAGAATATTCATGCTGCCCGCACATAGACCATGCCCGATATAAGTCTTCTAAGGGCACAATACGCTTGACATTTCAACCGGCACGATTAATTATGGACCTTAGTAAAGGTTACGGATTCAAGCTTTCTAGTGTTTTTTATATGACGTGAGGAACTATAACTTCACACCAAAAATTAAGGATTTTTTTCAAATCAATTTCACCCAAACTAGCGGAGCTTTGCAAAAATGCCTCTTTTCCTGTATCGTGGTGAATGATCCCGGAATCTGACAATTATGCCGACACTACTGCCATATTTCATATCCCGCAACAACACCTTCTCCATCAGGCTTTCATTCAGCCAGGAACCTTCCGGCAGTGATCAACTGCGTTACCCCTTTGTCGTCATCAGTGAAACAGGGGCGTTTACTCGCATACTCAAGGCAGAGATAACAAGTGATCACGGCAGTATCATTAAACCGGTCTTCCTGCTGATGGGAAAAGACAGCTACCTTCTGAGGGGCAGCGAACAGGAACTATTGAACAACAAGGACATTGATCAATGCTGGCAGAGGGCCTACATGCATTTCAGCAACGACAACCGGCTGATCAAATTATCCGCCCAGGCAGGGGATGATTCCCGGCTCATACAGTTTCAGCCTCTGTTCTTCTGCCGCGAAAAAGAGGTCTTCTTTCATCCGCCCTGCCCCAAATGCGGCAAAACCCTCGAACTCTGCACCGATGACGATCTTCTGAACTCGCTCGGGCTTGCGCCCTACACAAAGTCGCTGAGACGGTTTCTGTACTGTGCAGATTGCCTGCAGAACAAGCGTGCAAAGGATTTTTATACATATGCACCCGACACCGCGGACACTGTGATCGTAAAAGACCTTCACCATCTCATCGAGGGATTCGGATCCTTGAAACAGTCAGAGGATGACGGTTTTCCCTGCCTGAAATGTCCTTTACAAAGCGAATGCTACTCGGGCAATAACCTCGCGCAGACGAGGGTCGTGCCCTTTTCCTTCTACCCGTTTCACCTGTTTGTCCTTGAATCCGCAGCTATCAATGCCTCTGATTTTCTCGCTCTCATTTCCGGTGCAACCTTTGAAGATATCAAGGGCAGGATGAACAGCAAATCCCAGCAGTCCAGATTGCCGTATGTAAAATCAGTATGCGACGATGCGTCACAATCATCGCCGCTGCTCTTTGAAACCGATGCGAGGTATTTTCTCGAACTTTTATACCTGAAACTCTCTTTTCTGGGACAACTGGCACGAATCGTGTTTTCCAATATCGAATCATTGCGTCATCCCGACCTTGCCCTGTCCCTTGACAGGATCTGGGTGGACCTGCCCGGCAAAGACAGTCTGCTGCCCTATTTCTGGAATTTTAACGCAACCCTTATAGATATAGTCCAGTGCAGCATGCCAAACCCGCACCTGCCGAAAATGCCCCCATCTTACGGTAACTACCTCATGGGAACTCTATGGTTCCAAACACTCTTGTCAAATGCCCGGCATACACCGGAAGAAATCAGTGCAGCCCTGGCAGAACACCTCCACCGCACAGACTCTCTCAATACCGTGGTGGATGAAAAATCGCCCATGCAGGATCATTCTCATCTGTTTTCGCCGAACAACATCTTCTGGAACTCATCGGAAAGAGATCCTGATCAGGAGTGGTCAGACCTCTGGGCAGAGGCCCTGGGTCTAGGCTGGGCATTGCTGAAAAGCGCTGCCTCGGGGGATTTCCGGTTATCTGAAAATGATTTCCGGCAGGCCTTTGACCAGCTCCGGCAGCAGATCAGGGAATCCCTGTTCATGCCTGCACAAAGAGGAGCTGCTCAGACTCATGACCTGTCGCATGACAGTGCCATACATGCCATCCTGATGAGTATACTCGATCAATGGTCAGAAACTCCTCAGGGTATGCCTGATGAAATGGAACAAACCGTCATCATCTCCGGCCAACCCTCTCAAGGACCTGCTCAGGAGGGTCCCGAAGAGACCGTAATCCTCAAGCCCGACCTTCAGCCGCTCCATCAGACGACCCCACCCTTGCACCCGGAAGAAGATGTTCTCGAAACAGTGATCCTTTCTGCAGAGGATGTCCCTGCAGTTCAACCGCCAGGGATCGATGCAGATATCGCCGAAACCGTCATGATGAAACCAGGCCGGAAGGACCTGCCGGAGCCGGGTGAATCCATGCAGCCCGATACTGCACCAGGCAATATGGAAGATGACCTCGAGGCCACCGTGATCATGAAAAAAGACACCGCTGATGAGACCGTTATAATGAACAAGTACAGTGCGGAAAAGGAAATGAAGCCGCATTCGCAACAATCAAAAGCTGAAAATAGCGCTCAGGAGGAAGACTTCCTCGAAGAAACCGTTATTATACGGCCGGACAAGGATAAGGAATAGAACGTGAGTACAACGAAACCATGCATTGATGACCTGAGAAAGATCTATGCATCGTCCCCTCAAAAAGCTTCAACCCTTATTGAAGAGTATCTTGAAGGAACGCTCGGGGATCTCCCAATGCCGGAAAGGATATCCGCTCTCAAGGCCCTGGGCAAACAACTGAACCAGGGGGCAGAGGATGAAACACCGAAAGAGCTTATCGACCGGATCGTGCCTCTGCTGCTTGGAAGGGATGTCTGCCGGGAGAATCTGTCTTCTTCAGAACTCCTTGAACGTCTCGCCGGATCACTGAACACCATCTTCGACATTGTCAACCAGCTCATAGGAGTTATAAACCAGACCCTGGGCGAAAGCCGGGCCGGAGAAGAGACCATCCGTCACGTCATAGGCGGCAATCTGGAATGCGAATCCTCAGAGCGTCCTCTTGAAGAGCATCTCGGTCAGATACAGAAGGCATTTCTGAAAACTCATCAGTTCTTTAAAGAGGCAGCCGAGGTCACTGTCGGGAAGATCCTTGCCGAGATGGATCCCGGGAAAATCTCTTCAGAAGCCGGATCTTCTCTCAAATTCGGCCCCTTGAAAAAGGCGGAGACTTTCGATCTCTATGAG
>JAFGTK010000244.1 GCA_016934135.1 Deltaproteobacteria bacterium
ATTGTCCCGCCGCCTGAAAAATGCCTGGAGGCATCCCAGATCTTCACACTTCTGGCGGATAAACTGGGGCTGATTCCGCAAATCCCTTCTGAATTGCATGAGGCCGCCAAAGACAGCCGCATGAACTTCGGCGCCAAGCTTATGGAATGGGCGGCAACAGAACCGAAAGCCCTGGGCGCCATGCCCTTTGTGCTTGCAAAGACTTTGGGGAATCAGTGGGACAGTTCCGCGCTGGCCGCCCTTTGGGGCCTGCTCATGACAGCACCCAAGATGTTCCGGAAAAATGCCGCACGGATCGGCTTTGAACCAGGCATGGATCAGGGAGACAGGATCTTCCAGGCACTTTTGGACACCCCGGAAGGAATCTGGGTCGGCGAGGTTGACCCTGACGAAAATTTCAAGGCCATCAAAACTCCATCAGGCAGGATCGAGGTCTATGTCCCCGAACTTGAGGCAGACACGACAAGTCTCGATGCAGAAAGCGAAGCAAAAGACCTTCAGCTTCCGGAAGAATATCCCATGATCCTGAATGCCGGCAGGCATACCAGATATAACATCAACACCATGATGCGCAATCCTGAGTGGAACAAGGAAAAACGTGCCTGCACAGTCTCTGTCAACCCTCTTGACGCCGAAACAATGGGCCTGAGCGACGGGCAGCAAGTAAAGGTCACTACTGAGGCCGGCAGCGAAACGGGAGAACTGGAAATATCAGACCAGGTCCGCAGAGGAACGGTGCTGATCCCGCATGGGTTCGGCCTGATATATGACGGCAGCGTCTATGGCATCAATGTCAACCGACTGACAAAAAACACCCACCGGGACCCTCTCGGCACTCCGATGCACCGGTTTGTGCCGTGCCGGATAGAGGCGTTGAAATAACAGTTATGAACTGAAAACGGTTGAAGGAAAAAAAGACTTGATTAATTATGTTATCTATAACATATATCTAACACAGAACAAACTTTCATACAGGAGGAGTTAGATGAAATCCGACAATGCAGTTACAGGAAGCAGTTCTTTTTCAGACATACTGATCATGACCCTTGTTCTTGGAACTTTATGGGGCTTTTCCGAGATCGTGCTCAGCGATGCCATAAAAATACTTGGCATACCCCTCAGGGCCGGGATACTGACCGGTATCGGCATGGGGATCATGGGGATCGCCCTTGGTTATGGGAAAAAGATTCTCCCGCTGATTGGCATAGCCCTGGTAACCATGGCGGCAAAACAGCTTGTGGTACCTGTCCTTCAGTGCTCTGTCCTCTGCAAGGCCAACTCCTGCGCAGCTGTATTCCTGCAGGGAGGCGCCCTGTGCGGTGCAGCAGCAATTGCAGGGAACAGACTGCATGACCTCAAACCGGCACGGCTAGTAACGCCGGTTTCAGCGGCGCTTCTGGCAGCAGGGGCCTTTTATTTCATCGGCATGAGGCTTGCCCCCTGCCCTTACCTTCTTTCGTTCAATCATCCGGGAGGGCTCCTGTCCTTTTTCGGTGCAGAAGGCCTGTCATGGGCGGTCTTTTCAGGCATTCTCTTTCCTGCAGGGTATAAAATCGGTTCTGTGCTTAAAAATACAGTCCCGGTGATAAAAACAACAAAACCTGCAGCATACTACATTACCGCGGCAAGCGGCCTGATATGCTGCTATACAGCCATTACCATTTCCATTTTGAAGAGCGGCATCTGAGCGCCATCGTGCTCTTTAAGATGATGATTCTTATCGTCACGCTGCAGGGCCCGATGCCCTCATCGGGCCGTTTCACTTGATACAGAAGCAGAAATCAAGTAATCTCCATACGAGGTAAACTGATGAATATCGGGCCATACACTTTCGAAGAATATATCGACAGGGTCAAAGCCTTCCACGGCAGCATTGCACCCGGAATGATAGCAGGCGGGATTATGGTGGATATCGCGCAGAACAACCTCCCTGAAGGAGAGCTGTTCGATGTTATCTGCGAGAGCGGGCACTGCCTGCCCGATGCCGTACAGCTTCTGACCCCGTGCACCATAGGCAACGGCTGGCTCAAGATAGTCAGTACAAGCCGCTATGCCATGACATTTTACAACAAGTATACAGGAGACGGCATCAGGGTATACCTCGATGCGAAAAGGCTCGGCGGGTGGCCGGAGATAAGGGCATGGTTTATGAGGGAAAAGCCCAAGCACGAACAGGACCTGAATGCGATCATTGACGAGTTTAAAAATGCTGGCCCGCAGGTCTTCGGCACACAGCAGATCCATGTAAAACAGGAGTTCGTCCAGGGTGCAAAGAAAAAACACGGTTCCATCATACTATGCCCCTCATGCGGCGAGGCATTCAGCTCTGACCTCGGCGAGGTCTGCCCGGGATGCCTGGGAAATTCGCCTTATGACAGAACAGATAAGTATACCGCGTAACCGCTTCAAAAGCCTGCAGTTTCTGCAGACCTATTCCTCCTGTAAATAATCAGGCAGGATAACAAATCCCACCACTTCTGCATAAACAGATTCCGATCTGTTTTGAAGAAACACCTTCAGCCATACGAGGCACAATGAGGGTGTGTCTTGATGATGCAAAAAAATGCTCACCACTGTTTTGTAAAAATCATTCATATCTGTACATACCGGCCTCTTGAATTGAGCCCGGGCATGATTATATAAAGGAAACGTATTCTGCATGGGTTTTTCGTTACCAGACAGGATAAGGAGGTAAGAAGATGAAAGGGTTCTTTCTAAAACAGACATTGTCATGGATAATTATGCTGATCCTTCTTCTGGTCGCTGTGCCTTCATGCAGCAAGAACAGCAGCGGGGACTATTTCCTGCCGATATTTGCAGAAGAAGATATAGAATATTCCGGTTCCACCGAAGCCGCGGCACTTAATAAGGATAATGCGCAGATTATCCTTGAAGAGGCATTCCTGGGCGGCTCTGCAGGTTCCGGCATAGTCTCCCCTATCAGCACGGTCGCAGCCGGCGGATATTACGGATACAGTCCTTCTCCGGCACAGTATTTCAGAAAAACCTTTGATTTGCTTGTACAGGAGATTACCAGCATAGATCAGCAGGATCTTCCAGCAATCACAAGCGAGGTGATCTCGCAGCCGATAGATATTGACGGCCCCTGCGGCGGCAACTGCTCCGGAAACCTTTCCATCGATGATGAGACCGGAGATGTTTCAGGGAAACTTCGATACAATGATTACTGCGATATGGAGATCATATCCGACGGCAGGATAAGCATTCAGGGAAATATTAACCTGACATCAGTCAACCTGGATATGGTTTTTACCAATTTTTCCGTATCTTATGAAGGCAACTCCCAGACCATGAGCGGTACAGTGTCTATGGAGTCATCTACAGGCAGTTCATACATGACCATGAACGTCTGTGTAAGAGACGATTCATCGGGCAGGACATGCTGGATGAGTGATTATGTCATGTATGTCATAGAATATGATACCTATGACGAAATAAGTGTTTCAGGACGTTTCTATGACCCTGACTACGGGTATGCCACTCTGTCAACCCCGGAATCCTTCATTGTGTATCATGAAGAAAACTACCCTTCCCAGGGGATCCTTGTTGCAACAGGTGCAGGGGGATCTTCAGCAAGGCTCGTTGTGCTCTCGGTCGAGACCTTCCGCATCGATGTGGATGAAGATGGCAACGGCACCTATGAATGGAATTCCGGGGAGCAGAACTGGGAAGACTGAGGAAAAGCTGACTTCCATGCAGTAATTTCAGGTATGCAGGGATGACACGGCATACTATTAATCCCCTCTGAACCGGCTCCTACAAGGTTTGGAGATATGACCTGCCGGTCTATGCCCTCATAGAATCCATCAGAGCCCTGATCCTGTCCAGGTCTATACCTCGCATATACAGGGGGCTGTCGTTATCTGCATATGCTGCAAGGCCTTCTTCGAACACAGGGTTCTGACCGTTGATATACAATATCCCGAGTGCAAACTTATCTTCTTCGACCGCCTTAGAAAAGGCTGCATCCCGGTCTGTGGGGTTATAACTCTCATCCAGATAATAGGTATGCTCTTTGTACCACTGGAAGGTATTGACCTTGTTGAACGAGACACAATTCTGCAGGATATCCACAAGGGCATAGCCTTTGTGGTTTATGGCGCTGACTATGATCTGCGCCGTCTGCTCCACATCCCCGGCAAAGGCCCGCCCTACGAACGATGCATTGAGCGCAATGGCAACAGAGAGGGGGTTGAAGGGCTCTGAGCTCACCCCGAGCGTCTGCACCGGTGTTACAAATCCGCGCGCGCTCGTGGGCGATGCCTGCCCCTTGGTAAGCCCGTAAACCATGTTGTTGTGTACGATATTCGTGATATCAGGGTTGCGCCTTATTGCATGTATGAAATGGTTTCCGCCTTCCCCATACATGCACCCGTCGCCGCTTTCTGCAATGACCATAAGTTCCCTGTTCGTTGCCTTGATCGCAGTTGCCACGGGCAGGCTCCTGCCGTGAAGGCCGTTTAAATAATGCACGTTCAGGTACTGGGGTGTCTTTGCTGCCTGGCCGATGCCGGAAACAAAAACCACCTTGTCCGGGTCGAGATCGAGCTGATCCAGTGCAGCCTTCAGGGCCTCAATAATCCGGAAGTTGCCGCAGCCCGGGCACCAGGCAATGTCGATCTCGTGTTCCGGTTCATATACCGAACTCACCTCAGTCCTCCTTTAAGAGCATGCTTCTCAGTTCATCGGCGACCTCATCCGGCATGAAAGGCGTGCCGTCGAACTTCATAATCCGCCCGTCAAAGCCAAAGCCGGTATACTGCCTTAAAAGTGTGCCGAACTGGGATGTTGCATTGTTCTCGATGATGATTCGCTTTTTAGCCCTTTCCAGATATTGCCCGGCTTCACGAGCCAGGGGGTATACCTGGGAAAAGTGCAGAAATGCGGTATCATCCCGGCCCAGGATCTCCAGGGCCTCTTTTGCCGCGTGGAAGGTAGACCCCCACCCCACAAGAAGACACTGGTAGTC
>JAFGTK010000245.1 GCA_016934135.1 Deltaproteobacteria bacterium
ACATCGTCTCCCAATAAGTACAAGGTCGCTGTACTCGGTGATATGCTGGAATTGGGAACTCATGCCGGCTACTGGCACGGAGAACTCGGCAAATGGGTGGCTCAATCCGGGATCAACAGGCTCATAGTTATCGGAGACATGGCCCAGGTTATCGCAGACGCGACCACAGAAGCAGGCATGAATGCCGATTCTGTGCATATTGCCGGGAACATGGAGGACATCTTCTGGAATCTGTCGGACCTGGCAGAAAAGGATGCCATTGTTCTGGTAAAGGCGTCCAGGGCTCTTCATCTCGATCTTGTCGTCAATCACTTGAAGGCGGTGGCATAACATGCTCTATAATCTGCTCTATCCCCTGCATACATACTTCTCTATATTCAATGTATTCAAGTACATTACCTTCAGGACCATCTATGCCACCATTACAGCACTCATCATCTGTTTCTTTCTGGGCCCCTGGTTCATCAGAAAACTGACGGAATTAAGGCTGAGAGAACGGATAAACGGCTATACCCCTCAAACACATGCCGGAAAATCAGGAACGCCCACCATGGGAGGGATCCTCATTATCTTCGCCATTGCATCGGCAACCCTGCTCTGGGTTGATATAGCAAATCTCTACATGTGGATGGGGATGTTTATCCTTATCACCTTCGGCATACTCGGTTTTGTTGACGACTACCTCAAGACGGTAAAGGGCAATATGATCGGCCTTCCCGGAAAAGTCCGCCTCGCTATTGAATTCTGTGCCGCTGCATTTGTTGCCTATGTTCTGGTGAACATCCCGGGATTCGACAGCACCATAACCATCCCGTTCTTCAAGAACATCCGTCTTGATCTCGGAATCCTCTACATCCCGTTTGCAATGATCGTGATCGTAGGCTGTGCCAATGCAGTCAACCTCACTGACGGCCTCGACGGACTTGCCATCGGCCCATGCACGATCGCTGCTGCAACCTATCTTGTATTCGCCTATGTTACAGGAAATATCAAATCCGCAACATATCTGCAGATACCTTTTATCTCCGGGGTCGGGGAACTGAGTATCTTTCTCGGAGCAATAGTAGGAGCAGGGATGGGCTTCCTCTGGTACAACGCCTATCCGGCTCAGGTCTTCATGGGAGATGTCGGATCCCTGAGTCTCGGCGGTATCCTCGGCACTGTGGCGCTGATAACCAAACAGGAGGTCCTGTTGCTGGTGGTAGGGGGGATTTTTTTCATGGAGGTTGTGTCTGTCATACTACAGGTGGGATTCTTCAAGTTTACCAAAGGCAGACGCATATTTAAAATGGCACCCATTCATCACCATTATGAACTGAAAGGATGGCCGGAACCGAAAATAATCGTACGGTTCTGGATCATATCGATCTTTCTCGCAATGGTGGCCATTTCAACACTCAAGTTGAGGTGAGGAGAGGGTAATGAAAAAGACTGACAATGACATTGTGTACTTACAGGCTCTGATCAGGTTCTATATGGATTGTGAAGACAAGGGCATTATATCGCTTCTGATGAGGATTAATCAGAGTCTTGAAAGGATGAAGGCTTGCGCATAGTTGTATGGGGTGCCGGTGAGACAGGTCTCATGACGGCACAGGAGATGATTCGAAGAGGGCATGATGTCCGGCTTGTGGATGAAAACATTGCCGGGAGGTCATTGACTGTCCCGGTGACGCCTTTGAGCAGGGAAGACCTGGAGTGGGCGGATTTGCTTATTCCTAGCCCGGGAATACCCAGGGATCATCATATGTTTGCATATGCAAAAAAGGTCCTCTCCGAGATCGAGATCGCCTTTTCCTTCCTTACCGGAAAGCTTATCGCCATCACAGGCACAAACGGAAAGACAACAACCACCACACTTATCTACGAAATCTTGAAAAGAGCCGGGCTGGATGCAGGCATCGGGGGAAACATCTCTCCGCCTCTCATATCTCTTGCAGAACAGAATCCAGAATATGTCGTGGCCGAGATCAGCTCATTCCAGCTGGAATGGATAGATCGTTTCAGACCCTACATATGCATCTGTCTGAATATAACGCCTGACCACCTGGACCGCTACCGAAGCATGGAGGAATATGTATATTACAAGGAAAAGATCTTTGAAAACCAGCAAGATAGCGATTTTGCGATTGTAAACGATGATGATCCCTACCTGAAGAATATCGATCTCAGGGCCAGGAGAATAGGTTTTTCTCTTGACCGTCCCTTATCCACTGACGGTGGGCACATTGAAGGTTCGCAGGTTGTCTTTACCGGCGGCATCAGTGGCGCCGGCCCTGTCCTGCCCTTGGAAAAAGGGTTTGGAAGCGGAGTCCTTGAAGACATGCTGGCAGCATCTATCACTGGCCGTCTCCTCGGTATCGACAATACTGTCATGGAAGAGGTGTTTAGAGGCTTTTCCGTTATCCATCACCGGTTTGAATCCATTGGCAGCATCAATGGGATCTCGTTTATCGATGACTCCAAGGCAACCAATGTCGGGGCAGTGGAAAAGGCCCTGTCCGGCACAAAAGGCAAGGCAATCATAATCTTAGGCGGCAAGGACAAGGGGGGTGATTTCTCACAGATCGCCCTTCGCTACAGGGATACCATAAAAAAGGCCGTGATCATGGGGGAGGCAACCCGCAGGATCATGAAAGAGATATCAGGTATTGTAGATTGTGAAACAGCATCAAATATGAAAGATGCTGTTTCTTTGGCGTATGCTGCCGCAATCCCGGGGGACACGGTACTGCTGAGTCCCGGGTGTTCGAGTTTCGATATGTTTGACAGTTATGCACACAGAGGAGAGATATTCAGGCAATGCGTACAGGCGATTCAATAGCCAGAGAGATGGAATTTGATTTCATATTCCTTATGACCACGCTCGCCTTGCTGGTTATGGGGACTATAATGATCTTCTCTGCAAGCTATTTTGTCTCGAAAGAGCTCTGCGGCAGCAGTATTTATTTAATGAAAAAGCACCTTGCCCACCTCCTCATAGGTACCATTTTTATGGTCGGTATCATGAAGATCGACTACCGGCGTTTTAATTCACGGCCTTTCATTCTTCTTTTGCTGGTCTTCGCTATAGGTGCACTTATCGGGTGTTTTATACCAGGCATCGGGCTCACAGGAGGCCATGCAAAAAGGTGGGTTCATATCTCATCTTTTAACTTCCAGGCATCCGAGCTGGTAAAGGTAGCCCTTATCTTTTATCTTGCCTCTTATCTTACAAAAAAGGGGAAACGCATCGAGGACTTCTCCTACGGCATATTGCCGGCACTGGTGATCGTAGGATTTTGTGCGCTGCTGATCTTCATTGAACCGGATTTCGGTACTGCAGCCACAATAGGTGTCTGGGCTGTTGCAGTCATGTTTATTGCCGGCATGCGATGGAAGCACCTTCTGTTCATGTTTCTTGCCGGCCTGCCTCTGGGTGTTCTCATGATGATCCTTGAGCCCTACCGCAGGGCCAGACTTCTCGCATTCATAAATCCATGGGAGGACATGCAGGGTATAGGATACCAGATCATCCAGTCACTGGTTGCCTTTGCCAATGGAGGCTTCATCGGTTCAGGCCTCGGAGAGAGTACACAGAAGCTTTTCTTTCTCCCGGCACCCCATACGGACTTTATCCTTTCGGTTCTCGGCGAGGAACTCGGTTTTATTGGTATAGGTGTTGTGATTACGCTTTTTGGAACATGGATATGGAGAGGTTTGAGCATTGCTACGGCAACGAATGATTCGTTCGGCTTTTACCTGGTCGTTGCATCGGTATGTCTCATCGGCCTGCAGGCGGTTATAAACATGGGGGTAGCCATGTCTGTATTTCCAACCACCGGCATTGCGCTGCCGTTCTTAAGCTATGGAGGCTCGACCCTGGTAACCACTATGATGATATCAGGCATCATACTGTCTGTTTCAAGGAGGGCCCGATTGTGAAGGTCCTTATCTGTGCAGGCGGAACCGGCGGCCACATCATGCCCGCTGTCGCCATTGCCCATGCCATACAGGACGCGCTGCCTGAAGCTGGGATCCTTTTTGTCGGCACAGACCGCGGCATGGAGGAACGCATCGCTAGAAGAGAGTGCATTGATTTTATTGCCATAAAGGCTCTGGGAATCAAGGGGAAGTCATTCGGACACGGGATCAAAGCCGCGGCAGTAAATATTCGCGCGTTCATCACAGCACTAAAAATCGTCAAAGCGTTTAATCCGACATGGGTTATCGGGTGCGGAGGATATATAACGGGCATGGTAGTGCTGGCAGGTTACATGCTGGGATGCCGGTGTGCAATCCAGGAGCAGAACAGCGTTGCCGGCCTTACCAACAGACTCCTGTCGCATATTGCCCACAGGATATTCCTCGCCTTTCCCGATACACTAGAGACCTTTGCCCGCCACAAGTGTGTTCTCGCAGGCAATCCTGTACGCAAAGAGATTCATGCATCCGTACAGAATACAGACCGTAAAAACATCCTCATTCTCGGGGGAAGCCTCGGTGCCTCAAGCATCAATCGTGCATGTGTCGAGGCAATGAAGATACTGAAAGATCAGGGGATTGTCCCGGAGATCATCCACCAGACAGGATCCGCTGACTTTACAAGGGTAACGAAGGCATATGAAGACATAGGGCTGGCCGCGAATGTTCATGATTTCATGGACGATATGGCCTTGGCATACAGGAATTCATGTATGGCAGTGTGCAGGTGCGGAGGACTTACCCTTTCCGAGCTTTCAAGGACAGCCCTTCCGGCCATCATGATCCCATACCCGCATGCGACAGACAATCACCAGATGAAAAATGCACTCTATGTGGCATCAAA
>JAFGTK010000246.1 GCA_016934135.1 Deltaproteobacteria bacterium
CCAGTGTGGGCCTGGAATATGAGAATGCAATAGATGACATGAATTCCTACAGACGCTTAAACACTGTTACGAGCTGGGACTGCAGGCTGCCACACGGGTTCACGTTCCTTGTAAGCTACTGGTATCAGGGAAGCAACTACAGGGAGACAAATACCCTTTTCAATAAAAAACGAAGAGACGATGTCCAGTACTATACCATCGGCATGGCAAAGACCATCTGGCAGTCAGGTTCAACAAACACAATGCTGCTTTTCAATGCAGGCTACACCTATACCAGATCCCACTCGAACATCGAACTGTATACGTATACGAAAAACGTCAACTCCTGCAATGTGTCATTTGTCTTCTAGGCATTGCAGGGCACTCCTTTACAAAGGGTTCTCAGAGAAAAATAAACAGATTGCCTGCTCATGAAGGCTCAACAAATCTTTTCTTTGTGCCGATCTGTCCTGTAGAGACTCGCAAAAAAACCGGAGGGCACGCCTGATTATGTATACGGGACTATCCATGAGGCATAAAATATTTATCAGCATCATGTCCCTGTCATTGTTCATGCTCAGTTCATCTCTACTTCCGGCACAGGAAACCCAAGAGCAGGTAGGTTCTGTTGTTGCCGTGCGCGGCAATGCAACAGCTTTCGACAAACAGGGCAATACCCGCACCCTTGCAATGAAAAGCCCGGTATTCAAGAATGACATATTGAAAACAGGCACAAAGGGCCGTATTCAGGTACTCTTCACCGATAACACCATCGTCAGTATCGGCCGTGCAAGCGAAATCGAGATCTCGGAATATTACTGGATGCCCAATGAAAAAACAGGTGCCATGAAGACCAGGGTAAAAGAAGGGGTGTTCAGGGTAATGGGCGGCGCCATTACCAGAGAGAGCCCTCAGAACTTCACAACAGAGACCCCGGCCGCCACTATCGGGATCAGGGGGTCCATGTATGCCGGCAAGGTTGCAGACGGTCAGCTTGTCGTTGTCTTTGAAGGAGGAAAGGGCATCGATGTCATGAACAACGCGGGCAGCGTTGCCATCACCAAGGCAGGCTTCGGCACCCGGATCGCCTCTGCTGATACACCTCCTGAAACACCGAAAAGGTTCAGCGCCCAGGATATCTCGGATCTGAACGAGAATATGAACACCGATTCCGGACAGGATGAACAGGAAGAGGAGAACGCCCCTGAAGAAGAGTCTAAAGATGAAGAAGCCGGGGACGATGATTCCACAGGTGACCAGGAGGAAACCTCGGATACCACCGATGAAACCGAGCAGGACAGCGGGGATGATACAGCGGACAATGAAGACGCCGCAGCAACCGATGAAGATGCATCAACCCAATCGGATGATCCGGACGATTCAGGCCAGACTCCCGATGAAGGCGATGGTGTGACCGAAACATCAGAGGATACAGCGGTTGAAACAGCCGGCGATACCGGTAATACAGAAGCAGGAACTCTTGATACAGCAACCGACACGGGTGGAGAAACAGACACTGCAGCTACCTCTTCGGATTTCACCCAGGATGACTCTTCCTTTGACGAGAGTTTTTCTGCGGATACCGATCTTTCCCAGGATACCACGTCAACTGCGGATCCAATGGATACTTCCTTTACAGAGGTACTCCAGGAGGTTACTGAAACAACAACAAGCGCTTCTCAGGACACCCTTGACAATACGGTCAATGAAACCTCTCAAAGCGGCATAACTATCGAAGGGGCATTTCTGGCCGGTGTCAATGCCGACGGCACACAGACCGATTTCACCCGGTGGCATGGCCCTGTCGATGCTACCTCGATAAACGGCAGTGTCACCTCGACGGCTGCATCGTCATTCGATTTCAGCTTCAGCATGAATCCGTATAATCCCGATGCCATGTATATCCCCCCCTTCACGGCCACAGAAGACCCCATCGTTACCGTACAGTCACGTACGGTAAGCCTTGCAGGGGTGAACCGGACCTTTGACAGCGGCGTCCTGAGCTCGAACCTCGGCGAGTTCGCCATCTTTGTGATCAAGGATGGCACCTTTACCGCCAATTCCACACTGTACGGATACCAGGACATGGGGTTTGCAGGCATTCCCTCTCCTGCCTCCTCAGCACCTGCCACCGGTATCTGGAGCTATATAGGGCCTTCCCTGGGCTTCGATACCTACCCGCTCCCTCCCGGAGAAACCCTGGAGATCAACACGGAGATGTCGGGCATGTGGCTTGAGGTGAACTGGCTCAGCGGCAAGTTTGTAGGCAGGATGGACTTCGATCCGGAGCCGGAAGTTCCCATGGAGGAACCAGGGCCTGGAGGCAAGGCATTCATATTCGGAGATATCAGCGGGACAACGCTTACCAACATGAAACTCTGCGGATACGGAGGCCCAGGTGATACCGAACCGAGTTCCATCATATGGGTCGAGGGGACCGACGGTCAGGCCCAGTTCTACGGATCACAGTGTCAGGGCATAGGGATCACCGGCACGGCATCATTTTACGACATAGAATCGGACCAGAACGCCACGGTCGGCGCCGGCAGGATGATCGCTGCAGGGTTCAAAAAGGAGATAGATTACGGCGATGAGGTGTCACCCACGGGAACATCTCTCTACAGCGGCTTTGTTGCAGGCATTGCTGAAGACATGAATAATATCACGACCAACCGGAAGCTGTTCATGAACTATGACCCATCGGAATTCAGCTTTACCATAAACAGGAACACGGGCACCATCAGCGGCACCCTGTACGCATCCGATCAGTTATCAGGAACCTGCTATCTGGACAATCTGGAAATCGGCGGCAGCTTCGGATCCGCCTATGTGCTCGATGACAACTTCGTGGCAATGCTCGGGGACACGGATTCCGAATCCATTTATTATTCAGAGACCATTAAAGGGGGCTTGAAATCGTACGGCAATTATATGATCACGGCAAATCCCGATGAGAGGTTTTCCGAGTATGTGTCATGGGGATACTGGGAGATCTCCTATGTGGACCCCGAATCCTCCGGCCAGTATCACCTCCACTTGCCCGGAGACTTCTGGATCGCGGGAGAGCTTACACCGTCGAGCGTGATTAGCGACCTGGTGACCAACAATATCACGGGAACCTATACCGGCGGGGCAAAAGGGGTCTGCATCAATACCGCAAGCGAAATCTCAGAGCTTACAAACGGTACCTCCGATATTACGGTGAACTTCGGAACATACCAGGTAACAGGCGATATCACCTTTGACGAAGTCGGTCTTACCCTTACAGGCGGCATGCTCTCAGCCTCCAACTCGAGTTTTTTCTCAGAGATTTCCGGCGCCACATCGAGCAGTGTAAACGGGGCCTTTTACGGGCCGAATGCCAATTCCGTGGGCGGCAACTTCAATGCTGATTTCACAAGCGGCGCCGGCAGCACCAGGTACATGGGGATATTCGGCGGCAACCGCGTGCCGTAATCCGGCTTTAGCGGATGCGGGTTTTAACTATGAGTCCGGGATCCCTGCTCAAACCATCCCCCTTCAAGATCGGATGCCTTCTCGTCATCATCTCCTGCTTAGTGTTCTACTCCTTCGGCCAGACAAAGCCTGAACTCCTTTCATCTCTGGACAACCAGATCACAAGCGCCATGTTCAGGTGGAGGGGCCCGGTCGAGACAACGGGAAACATCGTGATAGTCGATATCGATGAAAAGAGCCTTCAGCATGTAGGTCAGTGGCCCTGGCCGCGGGACGTTCTGGCACAGCTGGTAAATACCATCGATGCAGCAGGGGCAAAGGTGATGGGTTTTGACATTGTCTTTGCCGAAAAAGACCGCTCATCCATAACAGAATATATCGATGATCTCGAAGACCTTATCGATGTTCCAGGTATCAGACAGGAGATTACTACACTTAAGGGACGCGATGATCTCAATCATGATCTTATTCTGGGAACAGCGGTGTCCGCTGCACCAGTGGTTCTGGGGTATGTATTCCAGCTCAAGGACGACGGGCTGAAGAGAGATGAGGCAAAGCCTTTTCCATCGATCATGATACAGGTATCACCCGATACTGTCTCGTATCAGGACCTTTTTCTGATCTCGGGCTACCG
>JAFGTK010000028.1 GCA_016934135.1 Deltaproteobacteria bacterium
CCCTAATGAGTTTGCTGAAAAACATCAGGATATGGTAAACAATAATTCACTCGCCTTAAACTTGGCCTAAAGAATGGGGTAAGGTCATTATGAGACGATGAGTTTTTCCGAAAGAGGCGACAATGGCATTTGAGAGGATGAAAGGTGTTAAGGGGCTTGTGTATGTCCCTGAGAATACGGAATGCAAAAAAAAGCATCCGTGTGAGGACTGTTTTTCCTGCCGGATGTGCTCTGACATCAGGTGCGAATTATGCATCGAGGGAAAATCTGAAGAAAAGCTTCAGAATAAGGCCGGTGGTCATGCGCCGGACAGTCTGAAAAAACGCTGAAGAAAGAATCAGGACCGAAGCTCTCTTTATCCCGGAGTTTGCACTATATAAGGAATAAACCCTGTGGGAGCGGCTTCAGCCGGGATTGTGCTGCATCCGGTGGAAATATTATCGCGGCTGAAGCCGCTCCCGCAGAACCAGGGTACAAACAAGGACTATACACCGTAAATTTACCCGACTGCAGAACATGGGTTTATCAATCTACTGAAAATTTGTAGCCTTCTCCATATATGGATGTAATGATCTCATTCTCGGGCAGCATGGCCGCAATCTTTTTCCTGAGATTCTTTATATGCGTGTCTATGGTGCGGTCATACCCCTCGAATTCATAGCCCTGAACCAGGTTCACCAGATCGTTGCGCGAGAATACCCGGTTCTGGTGAGACATCATCACCTTCAGCAGCTTGAATTCACTCGGGGTCAGTTTCAGTTCCCGGCCGTCCACGGTTGCCTGGTGCGTCTCTTCATTGAGCACAAAAGGACCTGCGGAGATTATGCTTTCCTCTGTAGAGGGGTTTATTCTCCTGAGCACTGCCTTTACCCTTGCAACCACCTCGCGGGGACTGAATGGCTTGCATACATAATCGTCAGCCCCGAGTTCAAGGCCCAAGAGCCGGTCTATCTCTTCGACCTTTGCCGTGATCATGATGATGGGGACACGGGAGAATTTCCTGATCTCACGGCAAACCTCCATGCCGTCCATGCCCGGCAGCATGATATCGAGCAGGATCAGATCAGGGGCCTTGTTCTTCACGAAAGAGACCACACCGTCACCGCGGTCAAGCATGGATGCGCGGTACCCGGATTTTTCCAGGTAGTCTTTCAGCAGCGAGGCGATCTTTTCTTCATCTTCGACAATGAGAATATGTCCTTCAGCCATATCCAGTACACCCCGGTCTTATTAATTTTCTGCTTTTACGGGCAGGATGATCTCGATCCTTACCCCGCCGATTGACGAATGGGATGCGCGTATCTTTCCGCCTGACATCTCAACAATACTTTTGGCAATGGCCAGACCAAGGCCGCTGCCTCCATTTTTCCTCGACCTTGAAGGATCGGTGCGGTAGAGCCGGTCGAACAGATGTTCGATGGCCTCATCGCTTACCCCTGGTTTGGAGTCTTCCATAAACACATGCAGGCGCCCGGATGAAATTGTCTGCCATATCCTGATCGTGCCCGGTGATCCGGTGTAGCGCAGGGTATTTTCAAGGATATTGGAAAATACCTGGGCAAGCCGGTCGCTGTCTGCCATCACGGTGACATCCATATCATCTGCCGGATCGAACTGTATGGAGATTGCCTTCTGTGCAAACCGGGGTTCAAACATCCTGAGTGTATGTTCCAGCACCCTGAGTATCTTGACAGGCTCATTTTCTATTGAAAGTTCGCCTGTCTCGGCAATGGATAATTCGTGAAGATCGCCAATGAGCTTGCCCAGCAGCATCACCTCTGCATGTATGGATTCCAGGGTTTCCCGGCTCATTTCATGCACGCCGTCCAGGATGGCCTCGATCTCTCCACGCAGGATGGCAATCGGGGTCCTCAGTTCGTGTGATATGTCCGAGAGCCACTGCCTGCGCAGGTGCTCGTATTTCTCCAGCGTCTGCGCCATCGTGTTGAAGTCATCAGCCAGTTGTCCCAGTTCGTCTCCTGAAGACACCTTTATACGGGTATCGAATTTTCTCGATGCAAGGGCATGGGCCCCCTCTGTTAGCTGTCCGACAGGCTTAAGCAGGTGGCGCGACAGGAGAAATGATACCAGTGCTGCGAGGAAAAGCACCATGCCGCCGATAACTAAGAAGGCCTTGGACTGTTCGCGCAGAAAGGTCTTTTCCCGTGGCCCTGAGAGCTGCTGCCTCTTTTTAAGTCCCAGCAATCCGATCGTCTTCCCTTCAATGGTTATCGCCTTGAGGATATGGTCGTCTGTCGAGGCTGCTTCCCCGGCAATCACCTGCATCTGATCGTCAAAAAGAGAGATCCTCTGTGATATCCTGTGTTGCAGATGTCCCGGAGGCGGCGGCATGTCAGGCTGGCGGTCCCCGTCGAATCTTTCGCCTGGATCGCCGGAAGGAGGTGGGCGAAGCGGTCTGTCTGACTCATCTCTTGAAAATACGGTGCGTATTATTGATCTGAATGCGCGCGGGTCTTCCTCTAAGAAATCCCATCCCCGGTGCTCACTGTATGCAGCGCCCAGTTTCTCTGCAAGCTCGCTCAGGGTCTCGCTCTCCACCTTGTTTACATACTCCGTGAAGTGGCGTTCGGCAAAATACCGCATGATCCCTGTCATCAGTACAATGATGATCAGGCTTGTGAGCAGAAATGCCCCGAAGATCTTGTATGCGAGTTTTATTCTCACCTCTTCACCCCTGGACGGATATTCTTTTAAGAGCTGTCCTTCCTTTTAAATACAACTAGTACAGCTTTCACAGCTTTTCAAACCATTTCATGGATATTCACAATGTTAACATCCTTTCTCCATAGTTTCTTCACAGTTTTTTAGGTCGGGGGAGCGTTAACAAACGATATAAATTATCCGGAAATTTTATCCTCCATAAAAGCATGTTTTTATAACCACTTGAAAATAGCACCTTCTCTGATTACCATATTATATATCATGACATATGCCGGAAGAGAAAAGCGAGCTTTCCTATTCACATGCTGCCTTCTTCTTGCCGCATTCGTTCCTATAGGAGTTGCCTTTTGCAGCTCGGTATCTTCTTTGCCGGAAATGGAACCGCAGGTGCTGGTTATCCATTCCTACTATCCCTCGTTTACCTGGACGGAAAACATAACCCAGGGTATCCGAATGGCATTCGCTGAGGCAGGGCATCGGGAAGCTCTCATTTCTATTGAGTTTCTAGATGCAAAGCGGCATCCTGAAATAGATTACCTGGACCGGACAGCCGAGCTTTTGCGCATGAAGTACCCCGAGCCGGAGGCGATAGATGTCATCATATGTTCCGATGATCAGGCCTTGAATTTCCTGCTCGACCGCACGGCGTCACTGTTTGAGGGGGTTCCGATCGTCTTTTGCGGTGTTAACGGTTACGATCCTCACATGCGTAACCGTAAAGGGGGTCTTACCGGTGTCATCGAAGCTATCGATCCCAGGAGCACCCTGGAAGCTGCGCTGAGACTGCAACCGGATATTCGAGAAGTTCTGGTTATCAATGATATAACCCTTACCGGCCAGGCCATCGAAAAAACGGCCCGGCATATTTTCCAGGCCTTCCAGGAACGGTTGCGTTTTCGCTATGTAAGTGATGTGACAATAACCGAGCTCCAGACAGAGGTGTCGCAGCTTTCCAGCGAGGCTGTCGTATTTCTCTTTGTTTTCAACCGGGACAACAAAGGCCGCAACTTCACTCATGAAGACAGCCTCAGACTCATCACAGCCCATAGCAAAGTCCCAATTTACGGGCCCTGGACTTTTTACCTCGGGGAAGGGATTGTCGGCGGAATGCTCACCAGCGGCGAGATGCAGGGCAGAATCGCAGCTCAACTCTCCCTTAGAATCCTGAAAGGGGAGCGGGCGGAAAACATACCCGTTGTTATGGATTCACACAATCGGTACATGTTTGACTATCATCAACTTTCCTTGCATAACCTGCCTGCGGACAAGCTTCCTCCTGGGAGCGAGATCATCAATATGCCGGAAAGCTTTTATCACAGGCATAGATATCTCATCTGGGCCGCTGGATTTGCACTGGCAGCAGAGAGTGCCATCATTATCCTTCTGCTCTTAAACATAGTAAGGCGCAGGCGTGTGGAAAAAAAGCTGATTTCCAGCGAACAACGATATCGCACCCTTATAGATACCATTAGCGATTGTGTCTTTACTTTGGATATACATGGAAGATTCACCCTTCTCAATCCTGGATTTGAGAATATTACCGGGTATCCTGTTCAAGATTTTCTGGGGCTCCCTTTCACCGAGATCATCGCGCCTGAACACATTCAATCGACGATTGAAAGATTCCAAAGGGGTCTTAGCGGCGAAAAAATTCCCATTTATGAGATGGAGCTCAAACATAAGGACGGAAAGACCATCCCTGTAGAGCTGAATGTGACGTCTCTTTTCGATGCCGACGGAAAGACAGTAGGCAGGATAGGGGTGTCCCGTGATATAACCGAACGCAGGAATGCGGAGGAGATTCTCAGAGAGAGTGAAGAGAAATTCCGCAGTGTTTTCGATCTGTCTCCCCTGGCCATTACCTTGACTGATATAACAACCGGCAAACTGGTGGTTGTCAATGATATGGTTTGCGAACTCAGTCGATACTCCCAGGAAGAGATTATCGGAAAGAGTGCAAGTGAGATAGGTCTTTTTTCCGAAGGTGACAGGGCCGAATTCCTGAAGATATTGGAAACTTCAGGAGAAATCCGAGGGTTAAACATGGATTTCAAGGCCAGAGACGGATCCATACTGAACGGGCTCCTGTTTGCCAAAATCATTCAAGTGGGCGGGGTAAGTCACATTCTTACCATATTTTTTGATATGACAGAGCAACAGAGGCTCGAATCCCAGCTTCAGCTTGCGAGAAAAATGGAGGCCATCGGCACCCTGGCAGGGGGTGTGGCCCATGACCTTAATAATATCCTGTCCGGTATTGTCAGTTACCCGGATCTTATATTAATGGATCTGCCCGAAGAAAGCCCATTGAGAAAACTTATCCTGACCATAAAGAATTCCGGAGAACGAGCCGCGGCTATTGTGCAGGACCTGTTGACCCTGGCACGAAGAGGGGTTGTTGGCCTGGAAGTCACAAATTTAAATCAGATTATCCTTAACTATCTCAAATCTCCGGAGTGTGAGAACCTGCAAAGGTTTCATCCCGGCGTCGCCATTGAAACAGATCTTGAGAAAAACCTGCTCAATGTCATAGGCTCCCCTGTTCACCTGCTGAAAACAATCATGAACCTTGTCTCCAATGCCGCGGAGGCAATGCCTGACGGCGGCAAGATCCTCATATCGACCAAAAGCAAATATATTGATAGGCCCATAAGGGGTTATGATGATGTGAAAGAAGGCGATTATGTTGTGCTGGCTGTCTCAGATTCCGGGGTAGGTATTTCGCCGGAGGATATGCATCGGATATTCGAGCCTTTTTATACCAGAAAGGTGATGGGAAGAAGCGGGACAGGATTAGGCACGGCCGTGGTGTGGGGAACGGTCAAAGATCACAGGGGGTATATTGATGTTCAAAGCCAGGTAGGAAAAGGAACTACTTTTACCCTCTATTTTCCGGTAACCATGAAAGCTCTCACGGGAAAAGGAGAGTCCGTGCCACCGGAAGATTATATGGGAAAAGGGGAATCCATCCTGGTGGTGGATGATGTGGAGGAACAGCGAGAGATTGCATCTGAAATTTTAAAGAAATTAGGCTACTCGGTTGAGTCCGTTGCAAGCGGTGAAGAGGCGGTTGAATATCTGAAGAACAAATCAGCGGATCTCTTGGTATTGGATATGATCATGGATCCCGGTATTGACGGGCTTGAGACATTTATGAAAGTCCTGGAAGTGCGTCCAGGGCAGAAGGCAGTCATTGCGAGCGGGTTTTCCGAAACGGAACGTGTCAAAGAGGCCCAAAGATTGGGTGCCGGTCGGTACATCAAAAAGCCATATACCCTGGAAAAGATCGGCATTGCCGTAAGAGAAGAGTTTGATCAGAAGTCTTGACAATCTGGCAATCCGGCATATCTTTCTCACTGCACCTTAGACATTATTTTCTGCTGCACTGCAGGATACTCCTGGTTGCCGCCGAGATCGACTGAACTTTATATCAAGGAGAAATATTATGAAACCCATTGGCCCATTGATGTGGGAACACAGGCTCATTGAAAAGATGCTTTCGCTGTTTGAAAAAGAAATCCAGAGAATTAATGATACAGGAGAGGTAAATCCTGTCTTTATCGATACAGCAGTGGATTTCATCAGGACATATGCAGACCGCACCCACCATGGCAAAGAGGAGGACATAC